>JAVBNW010000118.1:0-36847 GCA_031551255.1 Eubacteriales bacterium
AGCGAAACTCGCTGTATGTCGCTTATCATCCCCATAGGGTATTCACCCCTTCACCGCGCCGGCGCTGATGCCGGCGATAAAGTATTTGGAAAAGAACAGGTATACCGCGACGACGGGGATCATCAAAATCGTAAGCCCGGCCGTCAGCACGCCGTAGTTGGAGGTAAACTGCGACTGAAAGTTGATGAGCCCCAGCGGCAGCGTCTTGAGCGCATCATCCTTTACGACGATCAGCGCCCAGTAAAACTCACTCCACACGCCGTTGAAATTGTAGATCACCAGCGTGGCAAGCGCGGGCACGATCAGCGGCAGATCGACGCGCACCATGATATCGAAGACCCCCGCGCCGTCGATGCGCGCCGCCTCGTCAAGCTCCTTGGGCAGCGCCCTGATAAAGCTTGTAAGAATGTAGGTGCCCATGATAAGGCCGCCCGCGGCGTAGGGCAAAATGAGCGCCCAGCGCGTGGACATGAGCCCCATGTTCTTAATCGTCATGTAGTTGGGCACGGTGGTCATTTCAGAGGTGACGAACATGCCCATCAAAATAACGGTGAACAAAATGCCCGAGCCCCACGGCTTTAACTTGCCGAAGCTGTAGCTCGCCAGCACGATCAGAACCATTTGAATGGCCAGGGCCGCGAGGGTGGTGATGACGCTGTTGCCAAGGTACTTGCCCACCTTGCCCACCGTCCACGCGGTTACGTAGTTTTGCGGCTCGAACGACTTGATGCCGAACGGGTTTAAAATGACATCGGTGTTCGTCTTGAGCGAGGTGAGGATCACGAAAATAAGCGGATAGATTACGAACACCGCGAAGATGAAGAGCACGATGCCTTCGGCGATCTTCCCCGGCTTCATGGTCTTTTTATGTTTTACGGCCGATATGGCGGCACCCGACATCCTCCCACCTCCTAATCTTTCTCTCGCGGCGTCAGCACCGCGCGGAACACGATCATGGTGAGAACCACGATCAAAAACAGCACGATGGACATCGCGAGCGCCCTGCCGAATTTATAGCTTTGGAACGCCGTTTCCATAATCCACATGCTGACAACCTTCGTATGCGTGCCCGGACCGCCTGCGGTGAGCAGATAGAAGATATCAAACGCCCGAAGGCACCCGGTGATGGATAAAATAAAGTTGACCTCGGTGGCGCCGCGCGTGAGCGGAAAATAGAAGTAGCGAATCTGCGCCCAGCGCCCCGCGCCGTCCACATAGGCCGATTCAAGCATTTCCTTGGGAATATCGAGCATGGAAACGTAGTAAAGCACCATCGTAAACCCGGCATAGCGCCATGTGTTGGTGACGATGACCGAGCCCAGCGCCGTTTGCTGCTCGGCCGTCCACGCGTGGGTAAGGTTTGAAAGCCCCAGCGCCCTGAGCAGTTGGTTGAGCAACCCAAAGTCCGGCGTGTAGATATAGCGCCACATTACCGAGATGGCCGCCGCGGGGATGATGACGGGCAGGTCGAGCGCTACCTTGAAAAACGTCTGCCACTTAAGGGTAAGGTTGATGACCATGACCGCCAGAAAAAAGCCCAGCGCCGTCTGGATGGTGGTGGCGATGAGCGCGTAGCGCACGTTCACCCACATGGCCTGCCAATATTCCGGCATATCGGTAAAGATGCGAACGTAGTTCTTCCAGCCGATGAACTCGTAAGTGTCCGTCATGCCCGACCAGTTGGTGAAGCTCTTGATCACCGATTCGATAATCGGATAGAACATGAAGATCCCCAACATGGCGGCTATGGGAACGAGAAACGCATACCCGAGTATCTTGCGCCTAATCTCAAAGGGCGCGAGACGTCGCTGCATGGATACCCCTCCTCATCATGGGCCGCTTTCGGCGCGCAGGTTAGCCTACCTGCGTGGAAAGCATTGGGGAGGCGCTTGCGCGCGCTCCCCAATACATAAGACGTTAGCGGTAGCTTATTCTTCGGCGTCTTCGATGGCCTTGCGGGTGATGTCGCAGATCTTGTCTTCTAATTCCTGCGCGGTCATGGTGCTGCTGGTCATGTAATCGACAAATGCCTGGCCCTTGAGATCTCCGGAGTTGCCCGCGTTGGAGTCGGATACCACGCGGTATTTGCCCGACCTTGCGAACTGCTCGGCGAAGGACTGCTGCAGGTTATCCTTGTATTCGATGCCGCCCACGGCGACGACGCAGCGCTCTTCGTTGCCCCAGATGCTCATAACTTCGTTGGAGCTAAAGCCCTTGAGGAACGCCGCGCAGGCGTTGGGGTACTTGCTGCCCGCCCATGCGCCCCATCCATCGCCAAAGCCGGCGGCGGTAAAGAGCGTCTGATCGCAGTCGGCAGGCGCGGGCCACATGAAGGAGCCCAGCTCGTAGTTGCCGGTAGCCTCGTTCATTTCGCGCAGCGCGATGAGCTCGTTGTTGTTGCAAAGAAGCATCGCGGCCTTGCCGGTGAAGAAGACCGTCTGCCCCTCTTCGCGCTCGATGCCGAACGGGCTGTCGCCGAAGTAACCCTTCTTAAACCAGTCCTTCATAAGCTCGGCGCTCTGGGCGTACAAACCGCCCCAATCCGTCACGCGGTTCGTCAGGCGCGAAGGATCCTCGATGCGGCCGGCCATGTACACGATGTGATCAAAGATTCGGCCCCTGGCCGATTCCATCTGAAAGCCGTTGGGCTTGCCCGGGGCGGAAATGGGGATGATGCCGCCCGCTTCCACGATTTTATCCATCAGCTCGACCAGCTCTTCCTGGGTCTTGGGCTCGGTCCAGCCGTGCTCGTCAAAGAGCGTCTTGTTGTAGATCAGGAACACGCCCGTGCCGCGCAGCGGAATGCCCATAATCTTGCCGTCGAGGTTCTGATACTGCGCAAGGGTTTCCTCGTTCAGGAAGCTGTTTTTCCACTCGGGGTCGGCATCCAGGTAGGGCGTAAGATCCAGCAGCAGGCCGATCTGATCGTAGCCGGGCACCTGGCTGTTCCACTGGAAGAATACGTCGTACATCTCGCCGGAGGCGGAAGAGGTTTGGATGGTTTTCGTAACCTCGTTCCACGGGGTGGTGGTAACTTCGACCTCCATCGGGAACTTTTCTTTGATGATGTTAATCGACTTTTCGATCGCCCCCGCGTGCTCGGGATAGATGTGCAGGAAGCGGACTACCGCGCCGTCTTCCACAGCCAGGGCATCGGCCTGATCGTCAGGCTGCGCGCTGGGCTCGGTTTGCGCGGCGGTCGTAGCCGCCGCGGATGCCGTGGTGGCCGCGGCCGTGCTCGCCGAAGGCGAAGTGGACGGCTGCGAGCACGCGCCCAGCAGCAGCGCGGCCACAAGGGTTATCGCCGCAAGCAGCACGATGTTCTTTCGGTTCTTGGTCATTCAGAGACCTCCTCTTTATTTTTCCTATCAATCAGCGAGGCCGAGTTTGCGGCATCGCTCGATGATCTCCATATCCATGCGCCCGTTGTGGTAGGGGCATATGCCGTCGTTTTGCTTGTAAGGGTTTCGGGCGGTCTTCCCGTCAAAGCTCAAGATGGAAAACCAGCCGCCCTTTTCATGGTCTACAAAATGATCGTTGATGTAGCCGAAGCACTTGAGGGCGGCGTCGAGGAAGCGTTCCTCTCCCGTGGTCTGCCAAGCATTGAAAAATCCAACCACCGCCTCGTTCTGCTCCCACCAGCTGACGTACTGGCTGATATGCCCGGTGCGTGGGTCGTATTCGGAAAGCATGGCGCCATCCTCACGGAAGCCCTGCTCCAGACACGCGCGCGCCATGTTGGCGCAAGTATCGCGGGCGGCGCGCTCGGCCTCGGGCTCGCCGAGCACCTCGGCGGCTTCCATCATCAGCCAGCTGCCTTCGATATCGTGGCCGTAGGAAACCTCCGGCGTGGTGGGGTTCCACTGCCGGTCCTGGAAGTAATAGTAGTGATGGATGTCGTGATCGACGATCTTGTTGAGCATTACGTTAAGGTGCTGGCGCACCAGGCTGCGCTGCCGCGGCGTATCCTCCACGCGCAAAAGGCAGGTGTAGGCCTCGATCAAATGCAGATGCGTGTTCATGGTCTTCTGATCGGACGGATTGCGGTTCATGCCCCTGCGCCATGGGTCGACGGTCCAATCCCGCTTACACCCCTCGAAATAGCCTTTGTACTCGGGGTCGTACACGTATTGCTCAAGCTTATCGCGGGTTTCCCTGGCATAACCCTGCGCCTCTTCGCTGCCAAACGCCCGCGCGTACTCGCTCAGGCCATAAATCGCGAACGCGTTGCCGTAGATGTACTTGCTCATGTCCTGCGGCCTGCCCTGCGCGTCGACATAAGAGAAGAAGCCGCCGTGCTCCGTATCGTAAAAGTGATCCATCAGGTAGCGATACGCGCGGTCGGCAACCTCTTTGTATTTAGGCTCTTTCCATACGCGGTAGGCGGATGCAAACGTCCATACCATGCGCGCGTTAAGCGTGATGAACTTGCTGTGGCCGATCTCGGGGCGATTGTCGTTAAAAACAGCCCCGTAGAACCCGCCGTTCTCGCGGTCGATGGAATGCTCCATCCACCAGGGCAACAGGTTTTCCGTAAGGTCCTTCACAGCCAGCTTGTACAACGCCTTCACCTTGTCGGACATGCGATCTCTCCTCTCGCCTCTTGCGTGTTTGCCGCCTTTTCGAAGACATACGCGCTTTCACAATAAAAACGTCCCGCCGGAAACCTTATGTCTCTTCCAGCCAAACGCTCGCATATGGAAATTATAGTGAAACTTATCGATTGCCGCTATCAGGTTTGCAATGTATATGGTGTATTATTTCCATACAGGATGCGCTATAATGGGTATCGGGTGCACATTGCCGCCTCATTTCATGGTATGTTTCCGGCTTTCATAGCAAAAACCGCGAAAGGCCTGATGATATGCCAAAGCAAATATGGGAACAAGTATATGAACGCATTCTCTCGGATATCGGCGAAAAGGCTCCGGGCGAAATGGTATTTTCGGAGCTGCAGTATGCCGGCATGCTTGCCGTGAGCAGGGCGACCGTCCGAAAGGCCGTGGACGAGCTGGTTCACCGTCAGCTGGTTGTGCGGGTCGCGGGAAAAGGCCTGAAGGTGCGCGCCGACCGGGACATGCTCAAACAGGGAGCCGTGCTCATCTCCTGCGCATGCCTGCCCGGCGACGGCGACAACTTCAAATCCGTGCTCGGCTGCATCGAAGCGGCCGAGGCGTTGCATATGACATACAAAACGCTCAACTATACCGACCCGAAGGAACGCCTGGCGGAGCTTACAAGAGAGGATCTTGCGGCGTTCAGCGGCGTGGTTTTGACATGTTACGAACCCAAGGAAGACGATGCCGCGCTTGACATGTTGCTCAGGAGCGGGCTTCCCGTGGTGGTGATTTGCAACGAATCCGAAACCTGTCCGTTCATCGATTTCGACGCGTATAACGCCGGCTATTTGATGGGGCAGTATCTTGTGAAGCACGGACACTCGCGCATTTTATACATCGGCACCGACCGCCCCATTCCGCCCGCCGCCAACATTAAACGCGGTTTCTGCCAGGTTTTTGAAGAGTGCGGCCTTCCCATCGACCCGGAGCTGTTCCTGGAGGTCGAAGATCCCGGCGTGCCCGTCTATACTGCATTGAGCGACCAGCGCGAGTTGCCGAAGGGTATCGAGAGCTATGTGCGGCGGGAAATCGAATTCACCGCCGTAACGGGCCACTCCGCATTTCCAATTTTTAGCTTTATCAAGCAGATGCTCGCGCTGGGAATTTCCATCCCTGAGGATCTTTCCGTCGTTTCCATGGGAGACGAGTTGTACATGCCCTGGCTCGACATTCCCCTGAGTGGCATCGCGCTGCCCAAGTACGAAATCGGTTATCAGGCGGTCGCAAAAATCCACAAGCTGATCACCGGGGAAATCGACCGGATCGAGAGCGAACTGATCCCCGTTCAGCTGGTGCAGAGAAATTCCGTCGCCGATCTTAACGCATCGGCTTCTTTGGGGTAGATCGCCTACAAGCACGGAAATAGAGGGAGGGCAACCATGAAACTGAGGATCGACGCAAAGAGGCGGGGGCCGACCATCGACCGCAACATCTACGGGCATTTTTCCGAACATCTGGGCAGGTGCATTTACGGCGGCTACTGGGTAGGAGAGAACTCCCCCATACAAAACACCCGCGGCGTTCGAAACGACGTAGTGAAGGCACTCAAGGATATCCGCACGCCGGTGGTGCGCTGGCCCGGCGGCTGCTTTGCGGACGACTACCACTGGATGGACGGCATAGGCCCAAGGGAAGACCGCCCCACCATCGTAAACATGCACTGGGGCGGCGTTACGGAAGACAATAGCTTCGGCACGCACGAGTTTATGGATCTTTGCGAGCAGCTCGACTGCGACGCGTACATCTGCGGCAACGTCGGCTCGGGTTCCGTGCGCGAAATGCGCGATTGGGTGGAATATCTAACCTTCGAGGGGCGCTCGCCCATGAGCGACCTGCGGGTGAAAAACGGCAGAGAAAAGCCGTGGCGCGTGCGCTTTTTCGGCGTGGGCAACGAAACCTGGGGCTGCGGCGGCAATATGCGCGCCGAATACTACGCCGACGAATACAAGCGCTACGCCACCTACATCCGCAACTATGGGCCGCATAAAGTGGAAAAGATCGCCGTAGGGCCTTCGGAGGGCAACCGGCATTGGACCGAAGTGATGATGCGCGAGGCCGCGGCCCACATGGACGGACTTTCGCTGCACTGCTACACCATCCCCACCGGGGATTGGAAGCACAAAGGCCCGGCCACCGGCTTTTCGGCGGACGAATGGTATGGCGCGATGCGCGGGGCCCATAGGATGGCCGACCACATACGCGTCCACTCGGCCGCGATGGATTTATACGACCCGCAGGCGCGCGTCTATCTCGCGGTGGACGAGTGGGGGGCCTGGTACGACGTGGAGCCGGGCACGAACCCGGGCTTTCTCTACCAGCAAAACAGCCTGCGCGACGCGCTCATCGCCGGATATCACCTAAACCTTTTCAACAACAACGCGCACCGAGTGCGCATGGCCAACATCGCCCAGACCATCAATGTGCTGCAGGCCGTGCTGCTCACCGAGGGCGACAAAATGCTCCTCACGCCCACCTACCACGTGTTTGACCTATTTAAGGGGCACCAGGATGCGACGCTTCTTCCGGTAGATTTCGAGGAATGCGCGGGCGAAACCGAGGGCGCGCCCAAGGTGACGGTATCCGCCTCGCAAGGCAAGGACGGGGTGGTGCGCGTGACGCTCACAAACATATCGCTGGATCAATCCGAGCCCGTCTCCATCGAGCTTTCGGGCTTCGCCGCGCGAAACGTGCGGGCCATGGCAATGTACGACGGCCTGCGCGATGCGCACAATACGTTTGATAAGCCCGATCGGGTTGCGCCCAGGCCGCTTGAGGGCGTGCAACTGAAGGGCAGCGTGCTTACGGGCGAGTTGCCTCCCGCGTCGGTCGTCCTTGTGGAGCTCTTGCCGTGAGCGAGCGACCCTGCCGCCTGTGCGAGGAGGCGCTTGGGATGACGCGCGAGCAAATTCGGGCCTTGGTTACGCGCACGCGGCTCGACGATACGCAGGCGCTCGTGCCCGATGACGACTACGAGCAAAGGCTTGCGGCCTGCGAACACTGCGATGCGCTGAGCGGCTTTACCTGCATGCAGTGCGGCTGTATCGTTCCGATGCGCGCGATGCAGGCATCGGGGGCTTGCCCGCACCCGTCGGGCGGGCGGTGGCCCGTGCTTAATGCCGATCGTCGGCCGGACAAACTCCAATCGTAATGTTTCGGGTTGCCGATGCCCGAGGCGCAACGCTCAAGCGTTGCGCCTCGTTCGACCCATAGAAAGCTTATATCGCGCCCAACCCTAAAACGACGGCATCCAAGCGCGCTGTTTGCCATGCCATAGCGTCGCCTTCCCGTAAGGAGCCGTGAGCGCTAGGCGATTCGCGGGCGCAGCGGTGGAAGAACCCGTGCGAACGGCAAACTGCGCCTGGTGGCGCGTAAAAACCGTTCTACTCTGCTCTCATTTTGGGCCAGGTCACGATAGCGACCACCTCGAAAGAACCCGGAGGGATCGACGATGAAACGAACCGCATTGCGCCTTATTCTGTGGGCGACGCTCGCCGCGTTGCTGCTATGCGCTATGCCTCCCGCCCGGGCCGACGAAGGCGTATCGCCCGGCGTCTTTGTATTTCACACGCCGGTGTTTGCCGGCCGTGCGGACGGCTACCAAACTTACTATGGGCTGATGAATTCCGATGGCAAGGTTCTCGTCAAGGCGCGATATGACTGGGGGCGCGAGCTTAGGCCGGGCGACCCGAACGTGCAAACGCTGTTTTCCCTAACCACCTATGACGACGGCGAGACCAACGCTCATCTGTACGACGCCTCCGGCAAACTTGTGGCAAAAGGCTATACGTACTTTGAGCAGCTCCCCTCGGGCTATCTGCTCGCCGGCCTGCCGGACAGCGAGAACGAGTACCGCGTGCTCGACAAGGATGGCGCGCCGCTTAAAGAGCTTCCTGCTTGGCACGATTTTTCGGAAAACAACGAAGGCTTCATCGGGAAAACCTCGGGCGCTCCCGAATGCGACGCCTATTTTTACGACCGAGATTGGAAGCTGATCAAAAAACTTCGCGTGCAGGAAATACTGCCTTACGTGTATGACGATAACACCGCACTCTTCCCGGTGAAGATCGGCGGGCTGTGGGGCTATGCGGATGCGCGCGGCGAAGTCGCCATCAAGCCCATGTATGAAGGGGTTTCCTTTTTCGTCGAAACCGGCTATGCGTCGGTGGATACAAAAGGAGGACTCACGCTCATCGACAAAACCGGCAAGACGGCGCTTAACAAAACCTATCAGGATATCGGGCAAGGGGGAGGCTTCATTTCCCTGACCACCTCCAGCGATTGCATTCTCTTCAATGCCGACCTTATGCCGCTGACGAAGGGCGGCGCATATACCTACTTCCGGCTACCCTATTACGGCGGCGACTATGCGTTTGGAAGCAAGGCGGAGGGGACGTTTGACGCCATCGGGCGGGACGGGAAGGCGATTCCCCTTCCGGGCGAACTGCTCGATCATTCCGAAGGCGGCAAAGTGCTCGTCATGCAGCCGGGGAACGGCAACGAATATTACGGCATAGTTCGCCTTGCCGACCTTGCCACCGGCAAGGAAACCGAGCTGGGCAAGGGCTATGCGTACTTCACCGACAAAGGCGACATTCTATTGATGAACGACGAAGATGCGACGCAGCTTTTTTCTCCGGAGGGGCAAAAGATCGCCTCCTATGAAAACATCAGCGCCATGCCGGACGGCCGGTATCTGGTCAGAGCAAAGCGCTTTGGCGCCTACCGCTACGGACTGATCGACCGGGAGGGAAGCTTGCTGCTGCCGCCGGAATACCGCAGCTTGATGTACGACGACGAATCCGGCTACTATCTGGCCCAGCGCGGCGGCGAACAGGGCTATGTGGATGCGTCTGGCGAGTGGCTCGTGCGCGAAAAAGTATCGCCGCCCCGCACATTGGAGGATTGAGGACCATGAAGCGCATGGCCGCCATAACCCTGGCGCTTGCATTGCTCGCCGCGATGCCGCCTGCGCACGCCTCGCCCGCGCGGGCGGGCGGAGCGTTCGTGTATATGGATCCGCCGATATCCCGCACAGGGCTCAGGACGCTGTACGGGCTGATGGGCTCGGACGGCGGCATCCTCGTGCCCGCAAAGTACGAGAGCGGTTGGCGCATCGACGACGGTTCCGGCGCGCTGTTCCGCTTTCAGAACTACGCAGAAGATGGTGCGGAGCCCGGCGCATTTGTATACGACGGGAATGGGAAGCTCGTACTCGAGGGAAACTACGAGGACGTCCGCGCGACGCGCCACGGGCATCTCGTCGTCACACACCGCATGGGCGATGGATTTACCGAAGACGCGCTGACCATGGATGGATTGGTGTTGTTAAAAAATCATCCGTATTGTGTGCTGAGGGAAACTGCCGAAGGCTATGTATCCACGGCCTATCAAGGCGCTGATACCGGCATCATTCGTTTCTACGATGCGCGGCTCAAAGAACTTAGCCGGGTAAAAGTCGCCTCCGTAGATGTCTACGCGGCCGACGGCAACCGCGCGCTTCCCATTCCGTTTTCTCCGGACGACAAGCTGTGGGGCTACCTTAGCCTGCGCGGCGAGGTTGCGGTCGAACCCAAATATATGAAGATCTATCCGTTCGAAACTTTCGGGCGCGCCGTGGTATTCGCTTCGGGCGGCGGATGCGGGTTGATCGACGAGGCGGGGCGAGAAGTTATCCCCCCCGTGCACGAATGGATCGAGCCGTTTGGGCGGTTGTTCGCTGTTCACGACGACGGTTTCGTCTATCTGGCGGACGCAGACGGCAGGCAGCTGACGCGCCCCGGCGGCTATCAGAGTTTCGAATCCCCGTGGTGCGCGTGGGAGCCGGGGATCGTATACGCAGATTATGCGGTAGGCAAAAAAGCGGACGGTTCTTACGCCCTGATCCGCGCAGACGGCTCCGCGCTGCCCCTTAGGCACCGGGGCATGGTATGGGCGCTGACGCCGGGCAAAGCGGTGTTCAAAGGCGATCAAAAGCTCGGCATTGACGAGATTGCGATCCTCGACATCGAAACCGGCGGGGAGGTATCCATTCCGGGCCAGTGGCCCAGGGTATCGAGCAAAGGCAGGCTCATCGTCACCGATGAGGATGACGTCGCATTGTACGACGAAGACGGCGCGGAGTTGTTTCGGGCGGAGTCCATCGACAGTTGTGCCGGTGGAGAATTGATGGTCTTTCAGGTCACGCGCTTCGGTTCCACGCGCTACGGCCTGATCGACAGGGACGGCAATGTGATGCTGCCCGCCGAATACTCGCTGCTCTTTCAGGACTATGGCAACGAATGCTTTACCGCCCGCAGGGGGAACAAGCAGGGCTACATCGCACCCGACGGGCGGTGGATTTACGCTACATCTACCTATGTAAGGCTGGAGGATCGATGATCATGAAACGAATCGCCCTTTTGTTGCTGATATGCGCGCTGTTGAGCGCGTGCACGTCTTCGCCGGGCAGCCCCTCGCCCAGCCCCGAAGCATCACCCGCCGAGGAAACGTCCAACCCTTCCACATCCTCGGCAAGCCCGACGCCCGAGCCCACGCCGCCGCCGATGCTTACCGAAGAGGAATACCCGCGCGTGGACGGCTCCACTGCCACCATACCGCTGGGCGCGGCGCTGCTGGCGCACGCGTGCGGGCTGCCACTGGAGGAGGCCGAGCTGTATGTCGAGCACAGCACGACGTACTATTCGTACGTTTCCCTTTTAGACGGTCAAGCCGACCTGCTGCTCGCCTACGAGCCGCCCGAAGGTGCGTTTCAGTACGCGAAGGAGGGCGGGCAAGAGCTTGGCGACGTGCTCGATATGGCGCCGATCGGTCGGGATGCGCTGGTGTTTTTGACGAACGAAAACAACCCCGTACGCTCGCTGGGCAGTTTGCAGATCGTATCCATTTACCAGGGCAAGACGAAGAATTGGAAGGACGTAGGCGGGGAGAATAAACCCATCGCCGCGTTTCAGCGCGACCCGGATTCCGGCAGCCAAACCCTAATGAAAAAGCTGGTGATGAAGGGCGAATCCATGGCCGAACCGCCCACCGAGATGACCCCCAGCGAGATGGGCGAGCTGATCGAAGGCATCGCCGCCTACAGCAACGAGGCGAACGCGCTGGGGTATTCGGTGTACTTTTACGTGAAGAACATGGTAGACATGCCCGGGCTTAAGCTGCTGGACGTGGATGGCGTGGAGCCCGACAACGCGTCCATCGCCGACGGGCGCTATCCGTACACCAACGATTTTTACGTTGCGGTGCGCAAATCCGAGCCGCAGGGCTCGCCCGCCCGCAAACTGTACGAGTTTTTGCTGTCCGCCGAGGGTAAAGCGCTGATCGAAGGCGCGGGCTACGTGGCGGTACCTTAACGGCATGGGGGTACGCGTAAACGGCACGGGGGGGGTACGCGTACCCCCCGTGAACCCCCGCCGGGGAAGTACGACGGCAATGGTCAGCTTGTCAAAGGGGCAGTGCGGCACTTTTTGTGCAGGCTGTTCTATGATTAGTAAGCTTTTGCTCACAAAAACGCGCGGCTTTGGAATGTTAATTGAGCGCCGCGATGGAGGGAAGAAGATGAAGGTCGATTACGATATCGCGGTGATCGGCTCCGGCCCCGCCGGAATGACCGCCGGGCTATACGCCGCGCGCGCGGGGCTCAAGGCCGTCGCGTTCGAAAGGCTGTTTGCCGGCGGACAGATTGCCACCACGGGCCTTGTGGAAAACTACCCCGGCTTTCCCGACGGCGTGGACGGCGGCGAGCTCGCGGACAGGATCGCCCGGCAGGCCGAAGCTCTGGGGCTGGAAACCCGCTACGACGACATCGCCTCGCTCTCGCTCGCTGGGAATATTAAGGAAATCCACGCGCCGGGCGGCATGATCACCGCCTCCGCCGTCATACTCTGCATGGGGGCGGTTCCGCGCACGCTGGGCGTTCCGGGCGAGGATAGGTACCGCGGCGCGGGCGTTTCGTACTGTGCTACCTGCGACGGCGGCTTTTTCAAGGGCAAGCGGGTGGCCGTGGTGGGCGGGGGAGATACTGCCGCCGAGGATGCGGCTTATCTTTCGGGTCTGTGCTCCGAAGTGCTGCTCATTCACCGGCGCACCGAGCTGCGCGCCGCGGCAACGCTGGCCGAAAAGGCGCTGAGCAGGCAAAACGTCACCCCGGTATGGAACGCAAAGGCGCTGGAAATCCGAGGAAACAGCGCGGTACAGGGCCTGGTGCTCGACGTTGGGGGAAGCGTGCGCGAAGAGGCGGTAAGCGCGGTGTTCGTCGCCATCGGCTCGGACCCGAGCACGAACCTGGTGCGCGGTCAGGTTAATGTGGATGAAAACGGCTATATCCTCGCCGGAGAGGACACGCGCACCTCAATCCCACTCGTCTACGCGGCGGGTGACATACGCCGCAAGCCGCTTAGGCAGCTGGTTACGGCGGTCAGCGACGGCGCTGTGGCCGTGTACGCGGCGCTGGAGGATGGGCTCAGGTAAGCGTTCGCATGAGGCGAACGAATATGCATCGCGCGGGAACGTCCGCGCAAGGAGGGCTTCCCATGGGCAGAATGTTTGGAACCGACGGCGTACGGGGCGTCGCCAACGAGGAGTTGACCTGCGAACTTGCGTATAATCTTGGCCGCGCGGGCGCGTATGTGCTGGCGGCCACGGAGCACCACCAACCCAGGATTATCGTAGGGCGCGACACCCGCGTATCCGGCGGCATGCTGTCGGCGGCGCTGATCGCGGGCATCTGCTCCTCCGGCGCGCATGCGGTGGACGCCGGGGTGATCACGACCCCGGGCATCGCGTACCTGACCCGATCGATGGGCATGGACGCAGGGGTTATGATCTCGGCATCGCACAACCCTGTTAAGGATAATGGAATCAAGTTCTTCTCCCGCGAGGGATATAAGCTTTCCGACGCGCTGGAGGAGCGCATCGAGGCGATTTTGCTGGACGGCGCGGAGGAGCCCCCCTACCCCACCGGCGCGGATGTCGGCGACGTTACGCCGGCTCCGGGTGCTGCCGCGCGCTACATCGAACATTGTACATCGCTTTTCCCGGCGACAGCGGGCGGCGCAAAGATCGTGCTGGATTGCGCCAACGGCGCGGCCAGTTCCTATGCGCCGGAGATTTTCACAAAAGTGGGCTGCGACGTCGTCGCAACCCATTGCAGCCCCGACGGGCTCAACATCAATCTTGATTGCGGCTCCACCCACCCCGAATCTTTGATGCGCGCAGTGGTTGTGCACGGGGCTATGGCGGGCTTTGCGCTCGACGGCGACGCGGATCGGGTGATCGTCGTGGATGAAAAGGGTCAGTTGGTGGATGGAGACCAGATCATGGCGATCGTCGGCGCGGATTTGCATGCGCGGGACGAACTGCCCGGAGGGGCCGTCGTCGCCACGGTGATGAGCAACATGGGGCTGGAAATCGCGCTACGCAAAAAGGGCATCGCGCTCAAACGCGCGCCGGTGGGCGACCGCTATGTGCTCGAAATGATGCTCGAGGGCGGGTACGAATACGGCGGCGAACAATCCGGCCACTTTATCCATTTAAAAGACGGCACCACCGGCGATGGGATCGTCAGCGCGCTGAGGCTCTTATCCATTCTGCTCAGGGAGAAAAAGCCGCTGTCCGAGATGGCGGCGATGGTAGAGAGGCTGCCGCAGGTGCTGATCAACGTGCCGGTATCCAACAGCCGCAAGAACAAACTGTTGGACGACCTGCGCATCCGCGCCAATGTAGAGGAAGTGGAGCGCGCGCTGGATGGCGTCGGACGGGTGCTCGTGCGCCCTTCGGGCACCGAAGCGCTCGTGCGCATCATGATCGAGGGGACGGACGCAGAGGCGATCGGCAGGCATGCGCAGAGCCTCGCGAACGTGATCGCGGCAGGAGAAACCAATGCTTAAAAAACGCCGGATTAGTCGGCGCGGGCGAAGGGAGATGCTTGTGGATGAAACGGTTTCTTCGTTTGAACCTTCCCTTTGTGCTAATCGCCTTGACATCGGCGGCCTATCTTGTCTGGCGACTCGTAGAATTTGCGCTACGCCCCGAGGACATAGCGCTCGACGGCTGGTTCTGGCTGAGCATTCTCGCCGCTCTTGCGGGAGCGTTTTGTTGCATGATTTCCGTTTCGTCCGCAAAGAGTTGGTATGAAAGATGCCATTTCCCCTGCCCCAGGTGCGGCCGGCACATGGGGTATATTGATACGATTGACAAAATCGCCCCGCCGGGCAGCCGCCACTATCGTCCCCAGTATCCCGAAAGCCCCGCCTACCAGACGAATACCTTCGAAAAATTTCATTGCCGACATTGCGGATGCGACGAGTACAAACATTTTCGATGGGTAAACCCTACGGCACTCTAACCTCGTCGGCGAGGAGGACGGAAGCGGACATACCCCGGCAACACCGCAACGTTGCCGGGGTATGAAGCGTAGTGTGCCCCGACGAATTATCCTTTTAGGCCGCCGGCCATGATGCCGTCCACGATATAACGCTGACCGAAGACATAAAGCACGATGAGCGGCGTTGCGACGATGAACAGCCCCGCCGCGCGTATGGTGACGTCGACCGCGTAGTTCCCCTGAAAGACAAAGAGCCCGCGGGTAATGTTGTACTTTGCGGGGTCTGTCAGGTAAATGGTAGACTGGATGATGTCGTTCCACACGTTGATGAAGTTTAAAACGCCCATGGATGCAAGGGCAGGCTTCATCAGCGGCACGACGCAGGAGAAGACGTAGCGCAAGTAGCCGCAGCCGTCGATTGAGGCCGCCTCGTCCAAGTCTTTGGGGATCGACTTAATATAGTTGTAATAGAAGAAAACGCTGGTGGAGTTGATGCCCGTCATAACCAAGATGTATCCGGGCCTCGTGTTGTACAATCCCAGCTTCAGGATGATCTGAAACAGGGGGATCATCCCGGAGGGAAGAAAAATTCCGCACAAAAACAGATAGTAAAACACCCGCGAAGCGGGGATGTATTTGCGCGACAAGGGAAAGGCGACGAGCACCGAGAGCAGAATCGATAGAACGGTGATAATCACGGTATAAAAAATGGAGTTAAAAATATAGTTCTGAAATTGCGCCATATTCCACGCGTTGGGGTAGTTGGCAAAATGCCATGTGGTCGTCAGCCCCATCGGGTTGCGCAGATAGTCCTGCCGGGTTTTGATGGACGTATTGAATGCGAAAAATAGAGGATAGATATAGATGATTAAGAAGACGATCGCCACCGCGTA
The DNA here is from genome assembly GCA_031551255.1 of Eubacteriales bacterium. Taxonomy (GTDB): domain Bacteria; phylum Bacillota; class Clostridia; order Christensenellales; family UBA1750; genus JAVBNW01. Next base: position 15,834 of record JAVBNW010000118.1, read on the forward strand.
GCAAAACACGCGGAATAGCGTTTTCGTGCCCGCCGTTCTCATATCACATCCTCCTCGTTCCGGCTCATCGCGTATTGCGATATCGCGGTAACGGTAAACACGCCCAGGAACAGCACCATACTCATCGCCGCGGCATAGCCCTGGCGCATTGAGGTGATGCCCGCGCCGGAAGCCGTAGCGCCCGTTCCCCCGAAGGCTGTAGCGAAGACCATCATGCCCAGCGTCGCCGTGTTGTACTGGCCATGCGTCGATGTAAAGATAATCTCAAAGCTTTGCAGCGAGCCGATCAGCGCCAATAACACGTTGACGGTGATAATCGGCCACAACAGCGGAAACGTGATATAGCGGAAACACTGCCATTCCGAGCACCCATCGATGTACCCCGCCTCATATAGCTCTCCTGGGATATTTTGGATACCCGCGAGGAACAACACCATAGAATAGCCCATGTACATCCAAATCTGAATGCCGATCACCGCCGGAAAAGCCAGGGTAAAGTTCGCCAGAACCGGCTGGGCGCTGGGATTAAGAAGCTTGAGCAACCCGTAGATCGGGCCATCGATGGAATAGATCAGCTGCCAGATCGTGGTGACGATGGTGACGCCCAGGATGACGGGCATGAAGTAGACGGCCCGAAAAAACGTGCGACCCTTCAAAAGCTTGTTGTTCACCACGATTGCCACAAACAGGCCCAGCACGTTTTGGATCAGCGTAACGCCACCGGAATAGATGATCGTACGCAGAATGCTGTTTCTAAGATCTTTTGCGTTTTGCAGAAAAAAGAACTCGCGGTAATTGGCAAAGCCGATAAACTCCCAAGGTTTGTTCACGACGCCCGTGATGTTGGTAAAGGACAGCACCGCTGTCGTCAGCGACGGGGCAACCCTGAATATGATGTAGTGCAAAAGCCCCGGTAGCATACACAAAAAGACAATGTAAGCCGGCCATGCCCGCCCCACGCGGCGGCGGGGGCGCTTGGCCGACGCTGTTTTGCCAACGCTTGACAACGCTTGGATCCCCCTCTTTCGGCGATGCAGACCGGCGGCGCCCGCTTGCGCGCTTTGTTTACCGGAATACACCGCTATTTTACGCTGGATGCATGGAAAGGGCGAAAGAGGCGGCGGCTTGGGCCGCCGCCTCTTTCTAAGCAAGGGGACAATCGAAGATCCGGAAAAGTCCGCGATCGCTTACTTCGCCGCCGCCGCATTGGCAGCGCGCGCGTTGTCCCAATCCGCCTGGGCCGCTTCGGCGAGCTGCTGGTAGGTATAGGGCCCGCCCAGCACATCAAGAAGCGTCAGATCGCATCCGCCGTTGCCGCCATCCTGCCCCACGCCCTTGGGAGTGTATACGGGATAGACCTGGCGGGGTTTCTGCATGTAGGATGCCATGCTCTTGAGGAAATCGTTGTCGTACTGGCAGTCGGACTGCGTGGGATAGAAGCCGACTTCGTTGACAAAGTGGACGTACTCATCCTTTTGCGAGAAGAAGTCGAGCACCTGCTTTGCGGCTTCGAGGTTGGGAGAAGCCTTGACGATGACCATCGCAAAGTCGTACTTGACGCCCATCTGCGCGGGCAGCCCATCGGCGCGTTTCTCGACGCCGGGGAGCGGGAAGTAGGAGAACTCAAAGTCCGGGCCCGCGGCGGTGACGTCGCCTGCCGCCCAAGAGCCGTCGGCCAGCATGACCGCCTTGCGGGTGGCGAATCTGCCGTAGCAATCGCTGTAGGGCACGCCCGTGACGCCGGGCTCCATAAAGGAAGCGAACTGGCTGCGGATTCTATAAAACTCCATCATATCAGGATCGGTAAACTTCTTTTCGCCCAGGAACAGCGCCTTGCTGACCACCGGGCCTTCGTCGAGCAAATTGTTTGTGAGCATGTTGTTGGCGAACATGTTCAGCGGCCAACCGGCACCGCCGCCGCAGGTGATGGGCTCCATGCCCGCGGCCCTGATCGCCTCGCAGTTGGACACAAACTCGTCCCAAGTCTCGGGCACCTTCAAGCCCAGTTCGTCGTACACGTCGATGTTGTAGAACACGCCGTTGAGGGGGATGGAGCCGGCCATCAGGCCATAGATGCGCCCTTTATAGCCGTAGGCATCCGTCATGAGCGCTTTATCGAAATTATCCATGAAGGGCTCGTCGGTAATATCCAGGAACAGATCTGATTCGACAAACTCCTGCCAGGCGGGTTTATCCATGAGCCCATCGTTCCAATCTTCCAGCGGGCGCAGGAAGCCGCCCTCGTAGGTGACGATATCCACGTCGTTGGCCATCAGGCGGGTTTGCCGGGTTTGAGGGTGGTTGGCCGAATCGATGTCGGCAATATCCAGGGTAATGCCGCGCGCGTCGAGCAGACGGGCGGCCATGCCCTTGAGCCAGGTGACGGCGGAGGGGTTGGTCCACGTAAGGATGCTAACCTTCCCGCCGACGGTTTCCGGGGTGGAAGCGCCGGTTCCTCCGCCGGATGCGGTTTTCGCCGGAGCATCCGCACTCGTCGTACCCTGGGCAGGCGAATTGCCGCCGCTGTTGCACGCGCACAAAGCAAACACCATCATAAGAACCAGCGCCAGAGAAAGGAGCCTAGAGAGTCGAATCACAAGTCACTCCCCCTTTAATATTTTGTGAAAAAAGAGGATGCTTTTCCCACATTTCATGTTAGCATTATAGGTATGCGAAACATGAGTGTCAAGTGGATAAATGCATGTTCTTTTCAAATTCACATATTTGTTTGGCGGTTCTGCACCTTTCGAACAAAAAACACTGGAATTAGCACAAAATAACATAATACATGTTGCGCCTAAATTCACAACAACATCGGAAAACGTAATGTTTCATACAAAAAAGGGCCGCTATAAGCCGCCCTCCAATAACTTCCACAAGAAGTGCTGTTCTACACCACGCTGTGCATACAACGCGGCCCCGCTTGAAAGAACCCAAAAGGCCCCCGCAGGCTGCGGGGAAAAAGCGGCTAAAAACCCATTTCCCGAAGACCCGATACGATACCCACATATGCCTCGGCAACGTCGAAGCCTTTATAGTCCTCCCGCTTAAGGTCGATCATATCCCCATGGGAAACGCCGCGAAAACGGCCGCCCCGCAAAAGGCCTTTGAATTCGCCCCATTTCGCGGATTCTACGTCTACGAGGCCGTCGTTGGGGCCTTTTAGAAAGTACATGAGCGTATAGGGCACCGCCAGCAGGCCGTCGCTCAAAAACGCGCGCATGGCCGAGGCGTAGCTTTGGTAATATACGCCCCAGGCATCCGGGTTATTTTGGTTAAAGCGCTCGACATACGCTTTGGTAAACTGCCGGCTCGAAACGTCGAACTCGGGGTGCTCATCGCCCAGCATGCCAAAATACTTGTCGACCGCCCTGCCGATGGATGCATAGAGCTTCTGGGGAAGCTTCTGCGCGGCATCTACCATGGCGCAGCCGCGGTGTGGCGTCGAGATCGTCGTAAGCGACGCCACGATTTCGTCTCCGCCCAGCGAGCTGATCATGTAGCGGGCATCCAGCCCGCCCTTGGAATGCGCGATGATGTTCACCTTTGGGGCGCCCGTTTCCTCGAGCACCCGCTCGATGCGGCGCTTGACGTCCTGGGCGTTGCGCTCTACGCTACCCCAGGCTTCCTGGTGGCCATAATACACGCTTGCGCCGTTGCGCTGAAGCTCTTTAGGAATGCGCCCCCAATAGTTGAAATAGTGCAGATCCCGAAACCCTACGCCGTGCAGCATCACCAGCGGGTACTTCGTACGGCACACAAGCGTATCCACGCGCTCGCCGCGCCGCTCGATCTTATAGCACGCGTGCTCGTATTCATCCTTGGCGATGCGCGCCAAATACATAAGCGGAATCGCCCCAAGCAGCGGTATCCACCACGTAGCAAGCACTACAAGCCTCCTTACGACGCGCAGCCTACGCGATAGGCAAAAGACCCGCAGCGCGCCGTTGGTCAGCGGAAGCAGCGCTACGATTGCGGCGATGACGCCATCGGTCACCCGCACCCATACGGGCAGGGGCGCCCATGCGTTCACAGAAACGACGGCGGCGTACAAAACGCCCTGCCAAAACAGCGATAGAAGGGCCGCGCGTATGAGCCCCCGCCCACCCATCATCGCCTTCAGGCGCACATTGACCGGCTCTTTTGCGCGTACAGGATAGATGTTCAGCGCTAGCCAAGCGGCAAACGCGCATGTGGCGAGCAAGGCCGTCAGCGCAATGCGGGCGATGCCCCCGCCGGGCCAGGCGAGGGCCAGCACGTACAAAAACGCAAAGCTGTGCGATGCCGCCATAAGGCCGAGGCTTATCAACAATGTCGGCAAGGAAAAATCCCCTTTTCAAAAGCATGTCCCCTTATCTTATCGCGGAGCGCCGAAAAAGGCCAGAGATTTTCCGGCTGCCGGCTGATTGCGGCGTTTACGAAGTGACATGGAATGCGCGTTGGTGTATACTGGGTTTCATAGTCACCGGCCCCCGAAATGAGAGCATCTGAACGGCACGGCGCTACGCGCCTTCGCGGGGGCATGCATGTCCCCCCCGCAGCCCCCCGCCGAAGCGAAACGCGTCCGGCACGCCTGTGGCCGGAGCCGAGCGCGCGCAGTGCACGCATAGAGCGAGGCGCAAGGCCCGTGAGTACGAGGTGATTCGCGAGCGCAGCGACGCGAGAGCCCGTACGAACGATAAGCGCCGTCTTGTGGGGCTAAAAACGTTCTCGCTCTTCTCGCTCCCATTCCGGGGGTCGGTAACTATAACGAACAAACGTTGTGGAGGGTTGGCTGTGAGCAGGATACGCTTTGGGATCATAGGCCTTGGCAATATGGGCACAGGCCACGCGAAGGACTTCGTCGCCGGAAAAATCCCCGACGCCGAGCTTCGGGCGATCGCCGAGATCGATCCCTCGCGCGTTGCGTGGGGCAAGGAGAACCTCGGCGGCAACATCGAGTATTTTTCCGATGCGGACGAGATGATCAAAAGCGGCAAGGTGGACGCCATCGTCGTCGCCGTGCCGCACTACCAGCATCCCGAATATGTAATGAAGGGTCTGGGCGCGGGGCTGCATGTGATGAGCGAAAAGCCCGCGGGCGTGTACACCAAGGCCGTACGCGAAATGAACGAGTACGCGAAAAAGTGCGACAAGCTCTTTGGCATCATGTTTCAAAACCGCACCAATCCCGTCTACGCAAGGATGCACGAGCTAATGGCGGCCGGCGAGCTGGGGGCGATCAAGCGCACGAGCTGGATCGTGACGGACTGGTACCGCTCGCAATCCTACTACGATTCGGGCACATGGCGCGCGACATGGCGCGGCGAGGGCGGCGGCGTGCTGCTAAACCAGTGCCCGCACAACCTGGACCTTTGGCAGTGGATCGTCGGCGAGTTGCCCAGCCGGGTGCGCGCGTTCTGCCACAACGGCAAGTGGCACGACATCGAGGTGGAGGACGACGTAACCGCCTATGTCGAATACCCAAGCGGTGCGACGGGCACGTTTGTGACCACCACCGCCGACACGCCGGGCACGAACCGCTTTGAAATCGTCGGCGACAAGGGCAAGCTGGTGGCCGAGGACGGCAAGCTGATCGTGTATAAAAACAAGATGGGCGAGCGCGAGTTCAACGCCACGTACAAGGGCGGCTTTGGCGAGCCCGGCTACGAGATGACCCTCGTACCCACCCCCGGCGAGCCCGCCGCGCACGCGACTGTAATGCGCAACTTCTGTGGGGCGATTCTCGGCCGCGAAGAGTTGGCGATCCCCGGCGAGGAGGGTATCAAAGGGCTTACGCTCTCCAACGCCATGCACCTTTCCAGCTGGCTCGACAAGACCATCGAGCTTCCGCTGGACGAAGACCTTTACCTCGCCCAGCTTCAAAAGCGCGCCGCCACCTCGAAATATAAGGAGGGCGCGGGCCTGGTGCTCGACACGAGCGGGTCGTACATGAAGTAAAACCAGTCGTTTGGCAAATTATGTCGATGCCGGGATGCTGAAACGCGTCCCGGCATCGCGGCGCAAGGCGCGGCTGTGGCACGCGGAAGAAAGGAAGATTGCCATGGTTTCTTTCACTGCAAGGCTGCGTTTCCGCGGGGAAAACGACCGCCGCGCAATATGTTCAGCGGCATTTCCCCCTGGTTCACATCAGCTATAAAAACCATGTGCCGATGCTTTCCGAAATCAAACGAAGAGGGCTTGATCAGAGCACGCCGGAAGGGTTCGGCCAAATACAGCGGGTCTTCATCGACGCGCAGATTCGCAGACGCGAGGAAAACGCCGGCAAAGCCAACGTGCTGCCGGATTTGGGGCCGGAGGAGAGGATCGTTCGAGCACTATGTTTCCAAAGATGATGCCGCTGAAAAAGATCAGGCGGGCGAAGCGGTGATCGCGTGGATGAAGTACTGCCTATGACAAATCGCACATGCCAAAGCGGCCGGAACGCCCTGTTTATGGGCATTCCGGCCGCTTTGCTGCGGCAGTGCCGCTTGATGCGCTATTTCATGGCTTTTTCGGCATAAGAATTGTTCACCAACGCCTCAAACGCGGGTTTCGCGGTCAGCTCGCCGGCTTCTTCCACGATGGTCATCAGGTTTTCGATGGATTCCTTATCCACGGTGGGGTCCTCGCGCCACGCGCCGATGGAACGGTAGCGCTCCACCACCTGCTCGAGGACCTTCACATCGGTATCGGGGAATGCCGGCGCGATCGCCTCGGCAACCTCCTGAGCGGTATGCGTCTTGACAAACTGCTGGCCCTTGTATAGCGCTTTTAAGAATTTTTCATACAGGGCGGCGTCTTTTTTCAGCGCGGACTGCGGGGCCATATAGCAGGTGTAGGCGATGGGGCCTGCGCTCTCGCCTACGGCGGCGAGTATGTAACCGTAGCCCTGGTCGACGGCTTCCGTTGCGGCCGGTTCAAACAGCGTAACATAGTCCCCTTCGCCGCCGGCGAACGCTCCGCCCATCAGGTTGAACTGCACATGGGTCATAACCTCGACATCCACGCCCGGTTCCATCCCATAAGACCTGAGCGCGTGTTCGAGCGCCATGCAGGGGATGCCGCCCTTGCGCCCGCCGATGACCGATTTGCCCTTCATCTCCGTCCAGTCAAAATTTTCACGGGGTTCGCGCCCGATTAAAAACGCGCCGTCCCTAATGGTAACTTGGCCGATCACCGAAATCTGATCCTCGCGGCCCTCGGCGTTGACGTAAATGGCCGCCTCCGGCCCGCAAAACGCGATGTCCGACTGGCCTGACAACAGCGCAGCCATGGCTTTGTCCGCGCCGCCCGCGTTCGTCAGTTCGATTTCGAGCCCCTGTTCTTTAAAGTAGCCCAATTCTATGGCCGCGTACTGCGGCGCATAGAACACCGAGTGGGTCACTTCCTGCAGCCTGACGGTGCGTAGGCCCTCTTGCTTGGCGCAGCCCCCCAGTACCATGGACACGGCGAGCAGAGCCAGTACCAGCGCAATGATCTTTTTGTGCATACCATTCCCTCCCTTGCTGTCCTCGGCAATATGCCCTATACTATGGAAGGTTCCCATCAAGTGTTACACGGGAGGTGTGCGCCATGAAGCGCGGTGTGCTGGCCGGCTCTGTTTTGATCCTCTTTGGAATCTATATTTTGCTGTCGCAGCTTTTCCACATTCCGGAGGGGCTGGGCCTGGTGTTTCTCGGCGCTTTTTTTCTAGTGCTGCGCTTTTCGCTCAAGCGCTTATATGGCTTTACGATTGCCGGCTGCCTGGTTATGGCCGTGGGGCTTTCGAACGTTCTTGAGTCCCTCGGCGTGCTCAACGCATACCATCTGGGCTTTCTGAGCGGCTCCATTACGCTGTTTCTGCTGGCGATCGCGTTTTTTACCATACATATCTTGGAGCATCCGCGCATCGGCAACTGGCCGATCATCCCCGGCGTCTGCCTGCTTATCATCGGCGGCATCGCGCTGATTTCGGAGATTCCAGGCCTATACTTGCGCCTTTCCAACCTAGCATGGCTCATCGTGCCGCTCGTACTCATCTGCAGCGGCGCGGCCATGCTCCTGAGCGGAATGCGCAGGCGCGCAGGCCGCGGCGATGGCTGGGCCCCGCCGCCGCCCCAGCCGGGGCCGCAAGGCGAGCCGCCCCGCGATGAGGCCCCGCCGGACGGGCCGCAGGGCGGCCAAAACGGGAATGGACAATAGGCACAGGGAGGCGACTTTATGAAGGTTTTGTTGGTCGGCGGAGGCGGGCGCGAGCACGCGATCGCGTGGAAGCTCCGGCAAAGCCCTTTGGTTCACGAGCTTTTATGCGCACCGGGCAACGCGGGCATCGCGAAGATCGCGCGCACCTATCCCACGGTAAAGGCGACGGACATGAAGGGCATGATCGCGCTTGCGAAGGCCGAGGCTGTAGATTTTGTCGTCGTCGCGCCGGACGATCCGCTGGCGCTGGGTATGGTGGACGCTCTCGAATCTGCGGGCATACCGGCGTTCGGCCCCACGGCCGCCGCCGCGCGCATCGAGGCGAGCAAGGTATACTCCAAGGCGCTGATGAAACAATACGGCATCCCGACGGCCGCATACGAATCGTTTGACGATCCTAGCGCCGCCGAGGCATACATTCGCAAAAAGGGCGCGCCCATCGTCGTGAAATGCGACGGGCTGGCGCTTGGCAAGGGTGTCATCATGGCCAAAACGCAAGAGGAGGCGCTTGACGCCGTGCGCTCTTTGATGCGCGATCAGAGCTTCGGCGCAAGCGGCGCTAACGTGGTTGTGGAAGAGTGGATGGAAGGGCCCGAGGTGACGCAACTGGCGTTCGTGGATGGCGAGCACCTAAGCCTCATGCCCTCGTCGATGGATCACAAGCGCGCGCTGGACGGCGACATGGGCCTCAACACCGGCGGCATGGGGGCCATCGCCCCGAGCCCGCTGTTTACCGGCGGCGCCTACGAGCGCGCGATGAAAGAAATTTTTCTTCCGACGATCGCAATGCTCAAAAAAGAAGGCACGCCGTTTCGGGGCGTATTGTACTTCGGGCTGATGCTTACGAAGGACGGCCCCAAGGTGATCGAGTACAACGCCCGCTTCGGAGACCCGGAAACCCAGGCCGTGCTTCCGCTATTGCAAAGCGATATCATGGAAATTTTCATCGCGTGCCGCGAAGGCAAGCTTCATCAAGCGGACATTCGCTGGAGCGCGCAGTCGTGCGCGAGCGTCGTGCTCGCGTCGGGGGGCTACCCCGAATCGTACAAGACGGGGTTTCCCATCGAGGGAATCGACGAGGCGCAGGAGGGCGGGGCCGTCGTGTTCCACGCGGGCACGAGAACGGGCGAGGCGGCGCTGGACGGGGCGACGCTTACCGCAGGAGGCCGCGTGCTGGCCGTAAGTGCGCTGGGCGATACGCTGCGTACCGCGATCGAGCAGGCATACCTTGCCGCGTCGTGCATTTCATTTGAAAACATGCACATGCGGCGCGATATTGGGGCGTCGTTGTTGGGCGGGTTGGGCTAAAGTCCGGCTCAGACTTCCGCATATGGCATAGTTTGCATGGCCGCTTCCTTCAAAAGCGAGCGGCCGATGAGGAGCGTGAGGGCGCCTTTGGAAGCGCGTTTTTGCCCGCTGTACTCCGGTTCCAGCGGCAATGCGATTTACGTAGGCTATGGTTCGACGCATATTTTGGTGGACGCCGGCCTGCCCGGCAGGCCCATCGAGCAGGCGCTTTTGTCCATCGGCGTGCGTCCGCAGGACGTAAGCGCCGTTTTCGTCACCCACGAGCACGGCGATCATATCAGGGGCGTGGGCGTACTCGCGCGCAGGCTGGGCGTGCCGGTGTACGCAAACGAGCGCACCTGGCTGGCGATGGAATCCACAATAGGTTCCGTACCCGCCGCGCAGCGACGCGTTTTTTTTGAGGAACAAGATTTTTACGTGGGCGACGTCGCCGTGCAGCCGTATTCGATTCCACACGACGCGGCCGACCCCGTCGGCTATTGCTTTTATATGGGAAACAAAAAAATATCGATCGCGACGGATTTGGGGCATGCTAGTCAAAGAATCATCGACCGGATCGCGGATTCGGACATTCTCCTTCTGGAGGCCAACCACGATGTGGACATGCTGATGCACAACCCCAGCTACCCCGCCGCGCTCAAGCGCCGCATCCGCGGGAGCCACGGCCACCTCTCCAATGATCAATGCGGCGAGGCGCTGGTGGATTTGCTTGCGCGCAACGTGCGCACCGTGTATCTTGCGCACTTGAGCGAGCACAACAACGCGCCCGATCTTGCGCTTGGCGCGGTTGCGCAAATCCTTGGGCAAAGCGGGGCACATGTGGGAAAAGATATCGGCATCGCGCTGGCCGCCCGCGACAGCGTAGGAGAATTGCTCGCCGTCCGCTGACCCGGCAAGGAGGCGGAAGCATGCAAAAACAAGCGCCGCGCCTCCGGATGGGGGCGCGTTTTGCTCTTTTATTGTTCATTGCGCTTCTATCCGGGTGCACCCGCGACGAAAACCCATATCTCGCGCAGCCCAACCCATCTGCTCGGCCGATTTCGGCCACGACGCCCGCGCAGGAGTTCACCCTCAGCGACGTGGCCGAGGCGCTTTCGCCGACTGTCGTAGGGCTTAAAACCGTCTTTCCCGATTCGGAGGGAAACCCTGTGGAGGGTATCGGTTCGGGGGTGATCGTCACCGAGGATGGTTATTTGCTCACTAACGACCATGTGGCAGGCTCTGCATGGAAGGTAACGGTGGTTTTCTCCGACGGAACGCAGGGGCAGGGCAACACCGTTTGGCGGCATAAGCCGTTGGATTTGGCCATCGTAAAAATCGAAGGGAAATTCCCGTACGCGCCGATGGGCGACAGTTCAAAGACGCGCGTGGGCGAGCAGGTACTGGCCATCGGCACGCCGTTGACGCTGCAGTTTCAGCATACGGTCACCTCCGGCATCGTATCCGCGCTCGGGCGCACGCTGCAGGTGCCCACAAGCGAAGGCGAAAGCTTCATGGAAGATCTGATCCAGATCGACGCGTCCATCAACCCCGGCAACTCCGGCGGGCCGCTGATCAACCTCAGGGGCGAGGTGATCGGCATCAACTCGCTGAAGATCACCGAGGCGGAGGGCATCGGCTTCGCAATCCCCATCGACATCGCCAAGCCTGTGGTGGAGCACTTTGCAAACGAGGGCAAGTACGAAACGCCCTACCTTGGCCTGTTCGCCTTCGACGCCGAGATTGCGCGCTACTATGACGAGAACATGGAGACGGACGACGGCCTGTTCGTGATCAACGTCGATCCCGAAGGGCCGGGCGCGCGGGCGGGCTTTGAGCGCGGCGACGTGCTGCTGACCGCCGACGGGCAGCGCCTCACCACCATGCTGGATCTTCGGCTCGCCACCTTCCGGCACAAGGCGGGCGAGGAAATCGAGCTTTCGTATTTGAGGAACGGAAACATCGAAAGCGTGATGGTAGAGTTGGCGGTCAACCCGCTCTAGCGCCGCGAGGCATCGCCACAGGGCTATCGGCACATACGCCCCGATATGGGGCGTTTTATACTGCCCAAAAAGGTGAAACGCTTATACTTAAATGCGTAACGCCTTTTTTATTGTAGCCATGGTATAATAGACAACAACGTAAACAATGAACACTCGGCCGAGAGCGCGAAGCTAATGTATGGTGCGCTATGGTTCGCAGTGTTTATATAATCGACAGGAGGACTAATCATGTTCGAAAATGCATTTGCTGAATTTCCGACTATTGAAACAGAAAGGTTATTACTTCGGCAGCTTGAGATATCTGACACAAATGATATTTATGAATATGCAAAAAACAAAGACGACTTTATATATACAGATGGGTTTCCACACGAATATGAGGAAGTGAAATTCGCTATTGGTATGTGGAGAAATGATGCTTATGCTTCAAAACAGTTCATACGGTGGGCAATCCAGTTAAAAACAGAAAACAAAGTAATAGGGGGGGTTTATCTATTCTTACCTAAGGGAAACGACTCCTCGGGGCGGATTATGGATATTGGAATTGATATCGCACGTAATTATTGGAATCAAGGATATGCAACTGAGGCTATTGAAAGCGCAAGCCGTTATGGCTTGACAAAAATGGGCCTGAAAAGAGTGCAAGCACAGGTTGTACCGAATAATATTGGATCAGTCAAGGCATTTGAAAAAGCTGGATTTTCCAAAGAAGGAATCCTTCGTAATTTTTGCCACTATGAGCATAACGGGAATAATTTACGAACCATGGTCATGTTATCACGAATACCTGAAGACCTCCACTAATAAGCATACAGCTCCGTAGGATCGAGAAAACAGGATGCTGCATTCGCTGAGGTATTTGTTTTTTCACAGTCTGAAACGCCCCGATGTGGGGCGTTTTTATTGGATCCAACGCGAAAGGCCCCGAGCGCTATCCCATATGTTTCGCGAATGCTTTTGTGAAGCGTCGCACTGTGGGCAGATCACGCCGCACTCCCCTTTTTAGCAGCCATCATATCTATTGAAGCTGCTTTTTCGCCGCGGCTTCCACAGCGTATTTTGTATGCCCGCGGTATTCGCCCTGTGCCTCGCGGCAGGTAAGCGCCGCAAAGCCCGCCTCTTCAAGCAACGCGCGCAACGACGCGGGGCTGAAGTAGCGCGTGCGCAGCCCGTTCTCCATTAGGTAAAAGTCGGGCTCCAGCAGGCGCTCGGGCCTCTCGACGTCGCTTTGCTGCTCGAGCTCCCTAAGGCTGTTGACCCTTATGAAAAGGTGGCCGCCGCTCTTTAAGGCACGGTATATGCCGGCATAGATTTTCCGCGTTTCCTCGAGGGAAAAGTAATGCGTACTCAGGCTCGCGATTGCCGCGCCAAAGCTCTCTTCTTCGAATGGAAGGCCCAAAGCCATGTCGAAACACAGCATGCGCATATCGGGGGCCTTTTGCCCAAGAAGCGAAAGCGCTTCGGAAGAGAAGTCGCACGCGGTTACGTCAAAGCCCTTTCCGAGCAGCCACAGCGAGAAGAGGCCTTCGCCGCAGCCAAGGTCGAGCACGGGCTCGCCCTTCGCCTGCTTAAGCAGCGGAAGAAAGCGCTCGAGCCATACATCCGTTTCCCCAGTCGCGCCCCGCTGAGCGATTCTGCGATAGCGCCCATCCCATATGCTCCGGGAAAGCGCCCCAGCCTCGTAATCCTTATCGCTCATTCGATGCTGACCGAACCGAACACCGCGCCGGCCTCCAAATAAAACGCCGGGCCCTCGCCTATAAACGCCTCACGGTCTCCAAAGCCGGAAACCCCCGTTCCGGGCATCGACCCCGACGCAAACGCGGCGGAGAGCTTTACCCGAACCGCGCGGCCCTTGGGCAGCACCACGTGCACGCTCGAGAACACGGAGGCGATCTCCACGATATCGGGCGCATCTTCCGGAAGCTCGATACGGGCGGAGGAAAAGAACACCGAATACCGCGCGGTTTGGGCGGAGCCCAATATGTTGCGCGTAGTAAAAAAGATGTTTTCTTCGCTGCCGGTAGAGCTCGACGCGGGGATATGAAACCCGCGCGCGCCGCCGCCGGTGATCAAATAGATCCCCAGCAGGATGATTGCCTCGGCAAACAGCGCGCTGAATACGCCAAAGTGCAGCCGGAACAGGCTGCGCACCAGCAAGGTAAGCCCAGCCAGGATTAAAAAGGCGGCGACGTACACCATTGAGCGGCGCATGCGGTTCACGCTCCCATACGGCGGGGAAACCCCCGCGTTATCGCGGCGACTAAGGCGCCGCAAGTTTGCCTTTGATTATACTCTGAAAAGGGCGGGAATGCAAAACGCAACGTCGCCTGGGCGCTTGTTTTTCTTGCGTCCCCGCGCGGGACGGGGTAGAATGATATGTCAATGGAATGGATAGGGAGAGATTGCCATGAGGGCCGTCATCACCGTCATCGGAAAGGATCGCACCGGTATCATCGCGCGGGTGTCGGGCCTGCTGTATGAAAACAACGTAAACATCCTAGATATTTCCCAAACTATCCTTGAGGATCTGTTCGCGATGATCATGCTGGTGGATACTGCTGGCTCGAACCTACCGTTTGAAGAGCTTCAAGCCGCTCTGGATCGCCAGGGCGCGCAAATGGGCGTAGAGGTACGCACGCAGCGCGCCGACTTATTCGATGCGATGAACAAGATATAGCTCGTAAGGCCTGTTGATACAAACGCGGAGCGCCGCTTTTCGGCTGCATTTCGCGCCTGATTTTGTTGCCGTCAGACGGCGTGGCCGTCGGCATTTCACGCCGGAGGCGTATTCCGAAGGGTCGCCTCTTTCCCGCTCCTCATCAGGCGCAAAAATCGGCTCGAAATCCGGCATTTCGGATGATGTTAACAAGCCCTGGCAAGCCTAGTGTTCTGACAGGATTAGGATCTAGGATTCGCCAAGAGATTTTTTTGTCCGGCGAGGAGCCGGAGCGAGGCCGTAGCAAGAGCTACGCCGAGCGGAGAGCGACAAAGCCGGGCGGGAAAAGATCCGCTCAGAAACTACTATCTAATCGTGTCAGATCACCAGGCATCACGGCAAATGTTAGTGATTGGGGAGGCCGGGACGTGCTCAATACATCGGAAATACTAGAAACCATCGGCATGATCGGGCGGCAGAAGCTGGACGTGCGCACGATTACCATGGGCATATCGCTGCTTCACTGCGCGGGCGACGACCCTGAGGCGGTATCGCGCAAGGTATACGATGCGATCTGCTCAAGGGCGGAGCGGCTCGTGGCCGTAGGCGAGGAGATCGAACGCGAATACGGCGTGCCGATCGTGAATAAGCGGGTATCCGTAACCCCGTCGGCGCTGATTACAGCCGGGCTTTCCGACCCGTTACCCGTGGCGCTGGCCATGGATAGGGCCGCCGCCGCGGTAGGCGTAAATTTCATAGGCGGATATTCCGCGCTCGTACAAAAGGGGATGACCGACGCCGACAAAAGGCTGATTATATCGCTGCCGGAAGCGCTCTCGCGCACCGAGCGCGTATGTGCCAGCGTCAACGTCGCCTCCACCAAGGCGGGCATCAACATGGACGCCGTAGGGTTGATGGGGGAAATCATACTAAAGGCGGCGGGCATGACGGCGAAGAGCGACGGCATCGCCTGCGCAAAGCTGGTGGTGTTTTCCAACGCCGTGGAGGATAACCCCTTTATGGCGGGCGCGTTCCATGGCCCCGGCGAGCCCGAATGTGCGGTGCACGTGGGCATTTCAGGGCCCGGCGTTGTAAAGGTGGCTCTGGAGGATGTGCGCGGCAAACCGTTCGACGCCGTGGCGGACGCGGTGAAGCGCACGGCGTTTAAGATCACCCGCATGGGGCAGTTGGTGGCACTGGAGGCATCCCGCAGGCTGGGGGCGCCTTACGGCATCGTAGACCTTTCCCTGGCCCCGACGCCCGCGATGGGCGATTCGGTCGCGCACATCTTAGAAGAGATGGGCCTTGAACGCGTGGGAACCCACGGCACCACAGCGGCGCTCGCGCTGCTGAACGACGCGGTAAAAAAGGGCGGGGTGATGGCCTCCTCGCACGTGGGCGGGCTGTCCGGAGCGTTCATTCCCGTCAGCGAGGATATCGGCATGATCAGGGCCGCCGCCGAAGGTGTTTTGACCATCGACAAACTCGAGGCGATGACGTGCGTGTGCTCCGTCGGGCTGGATATGATCGCCGTGCCGGGCGACACGCCCGCCTCCACCATTGCGGCCATCATCGCGGACGAGGCGGCCATCGGCATGATCAACCAAAAGACGACCGCGGTGCGCATCATCCCCGCGCCGGGCAAAAAGGTGGGCGACGAGGTGGAGTTCGGCGGGCTGCTGGGCCGCGCGCCGGTCATGTCGCTGCACTCGGAATCCGCGGCGGATTTTATTGCCCGCGGCGGGCGAATACCCGCGCCGATTCAGAGCCTGCGCAATTGACGCGCCGCCTGCGTACGGAATAACTCGGCGTACCGATGCGGATAGCCCTTGGACGGCTTTGCCGGCATATCGCCACGCCGATCTTCGAATTCGAGGGATAGCATGAATTTTCTCAAGCGCTTTGCGCGCAGGCTGGCCGTATACGACGACGGCACGCTGCCGCGCGAGGTATCCCGCAACCTGAGCATCATCATCATATCCGTGCTGTTCGGCTCGGTGTGTTTCAACACCACCGGCGGCTCGGCGTTCACCGGCTATATCAAAAAGCTTGGCGCAACGGATTTCATGCTCGGCGTTTTGATGGCCATGCCCTACTGCGTACGCGTGATGCAGATCTTCGTTTCCTACATTTTAGAGCGGACGCGCAAGCGCAAGTTTTTGATGTGCGCGCTGGGCATCACCTCGCGCCTTATGTGGATACCGATCGCGCTGGTGCCGCTGGTCGTGCCGATGCAGCAGCCCATGCTCAGGCTGTGGAGCATCCTTGTGTTGTACGCGCTCAACGCAGTGACCGGCACCTTTATCGACACCTGCTTTTTGTCCCTCGCGGCGGACGTCGTGCCGATGCGAATCCGCGGGCGCTTTTTTTCGACGCGTTCGAAGCTTACGATGGTGGTCAATATCCTGGTCGGGCTGATCATCAGCTATCTGCTCGATAACATTGCGGGGCACGATGGGCTGCTGGGTTACATCATCGTCTTTTGCATCGCGGGCGTATTCGGGGCAACGGATATCATATGCTTCCTGTTCATGCGCTTCCCGCCGATGGAGGGCGAGGAAGAAGGCGCAAAGCGCGAATCCCTGTCATCGATGATCGCAAACGTGCTCAAAAACAAGCCCTTCATGCGCCTGGTGCTCTTTTGGACGGTGTGGGGCTTTTCGGTCAACCTCGCCGCGCCGTACTTTAACGTGTACATGCTCGAGCATCTTAAGATGAGCTATACGCAGATCATGCTGCTGTGCACGATTCCCGCCAACCTCTTCTCGTTTTTACTGGTGCGGCGCTGGGGCAACATGATGGATAGCTACGGCTACAAGCCCGTGCTGTACATCTGCGCGACGATCGGCGCGCTGGTTCCGTTTTTGTGGATGCCCAGCGGACCCGGCGCTTTTGCGTTTACCGTGCTGCTGGCCCAGTCGTTCTCCGGCGCGGTGTGGCCTGCGATCGACCTCTCCTCGCAAAACACCATCATGAACGCCGCCCCGGCCCGCAACCGGTCGATGTACACGGCGGTATACATGGTGATTTCCCAACTGTGCGGTGTCGCCTTGGGCTTTATTGCCGGCGGCTACCTGCTGGACAACGTGTTTACGCCCATCGCCTCGTCGCTGAGCGCATCCGGCGTGACGCTATGGGGCTTTCCCATAACCCAATACCACTTTTTGATGGGAGTTTCGGCGGTGCTTCGCTTTTTGACGGTGCACCTAGTTCTCAGGTTTGCCGGGCTGGATGCGGAAGCCTCAACGCGTATGGTTATGCGGGAAGTCGGCGTAAACTTCCGCAAGAGCACAATGCGCAACGTTGCGATGCTGCGCGGGCAAATCCTTCGGCGCACGGTGAGGCGCAGGGAGCGTAAAGCGCGCGAAAAGCTGAAAAACGGGCAACAATAGCGATGGGCAATTACCCCGATGCATGCCGGCGGCACGGCAAAGGGTAAAAGTTAAAAGTTTCTATGGAAAATTCACTGGGAGGTGCGGTATGGAACGCAAGGACATCCCCGCGGGCATGAGCTGGCGGCTGGAGGACATCTACCTGGAAGACGCGGCGCTCGAGGCCGATTTTACGAAGCTTACCGCCATGTGCGGACAGTACGCCTCGTTGCGCGGCACGCTTGGGAATGGGGCGGACGCGCTGCTTGGCGCGCTCATCTGCCACTTTGACGCGTGGCTCGTGCTCGAGCGCATCTACACCTACGCGATGATGCGCAAGGACGAGGACAACCGCGACCCGAAGTATCAGGCGCTGTACGACCGTGCGCAGGGCGCGCTGACGAAGCTGGACGAAGCGGGCAGCTTTTTGACGCCCGAGCTCTTGTCCCTTGCGCCGGGAACCGTGGATGGATACCTGAAAAAAGAGCCGAAGCTCGCGATCTACGAGCGCTTCCTGCGCGAAATCGAACGCCAAAGGGAGCATGCGCTTAACGAGCAGGGTGAAAAGCTTTTGGCCATGGCCGGCGAGGTGCTCGCCGCGCCGGATTCTATTTTCCGCATGATCGACAACGCGGATATGAAATACCGCCCCGTCAAGGATGAAAACGGGCAAACCGTAAACGTTACGCACGGAAGCTTCGCGGTGCTGCTGGAAAGCCAGGACCGCCGCGTGCGCAAGGCCGCGTTCCGGTCGATGTATGCCGAGTATGAAAAGCTGAAAAACACGATCGGCACGACGTATGCGTCGTCGGTGAAGGCCGATGTATTCGTATCCCGCGCGCGCAGGTACGAAAGCTCGCTCGCCGCGGCGCTCGAACCCGGCGAGGTGCCCGAGGCGGTGTACGACAGTCTGCTGAACACGGTGGAATCCTACGCCCCAGCAATGCAAAGGTACCTTGCACTGCGCAAGCGCAGGCTTGGCCTTAACAAGCTTCACTTCTACGATTTATATGTGCCCATCGCCAGCGATTGGGATTTAAAGCTGCCTTATGAACAGGCGGCGGCGATCGTTTCAAAGGCGCTTGAACCCATGGGGAAAACTTATGCTAAGGATCTCGCCACGGCGTTTGACGAGCGCTGGATCGACGTATACGAAACCCAGGGCAAGACCAGCGGCGCGTATTCTTGCGGCGTGCACGACGTGCACCCGTACGTGCTGCTCAACTACCAGCAGAGCCTCGACAACATCTTCACCATCGCGCACGAGATGGGGCACGCGATGCACTCGTACTACTCGTCGAAAACCCAGCCGTACCCCACATCCCAGTACGTGATCTTCGTGGCCGAGGTCGCCTCCACGGTCAACGAGCTTCTGCTCCTCGATCACCTGACGAAGACCGCGCCGGACAAGGCCGCCAAGGCCGCTCTGCTCAACCACAAGCTCGAATCCATCCGCGGCACGGTGTACAGGCAAACGCTGTTCGCGGCGTTCGAGCGCGAGAGCCACCGCATGGCCGAGGCGGGCGAGCCGCTCACAAACGAACGGCTGTGCGCGGCGTACCAGGGGCTGTACGAGCGCTATTACCCCGGCCTCGTCATCGATAAGCAGCTGCCGCTGGAGTGGATGCGCATACCGCATTTTTACCGCGCATTCTACGTATACCAATACGCCACCGGTTTTTCCGCCGCCGCAGCGCTGAGCCGGGCCATCCTCGAGGGCAAGCCGGGCGCGCTTGAAAAATACCTCGCGTTTTTAGCCTCCGGCGGCTCGAAATCCCCTCTGGAGCTGCTGCGCGGCGCGGGGGTGGATATGGCCTCGCCCGAGCCCGTCGTCGCGTGCATGGAAGAGTTTGTGTCGGCGCTCGCCGAGCTGGAGGCGCTTTTATAATGGATGAAGGTGCGCTCCGGCAATTTCCCTACGCGCAGTTTAAAGGATTTGAGCGCGCTCAGGTCGAAATGGTTCTTAAGAGAGTAATCTCGGCGCACGAGCTTTGCGTGCGCGACGGAGATTATGAAGGCGACGAGGAAGAGCTGATCGACGACATGTTCGACATTCTCAAGCCCTCCGAGGACGAGGAGATGCTCGTGCTGCGCGTGGTCGACGCCTATCTTTCGCTCACTTCCTGATTAGAAGATAGAATAGAGGGGAGGATCCGCCATGAAATTGTGCTTTTCCACGCTCGGCTGCCCGGAGTGGAGCTGGAGCGAAATCGTATCCACCGCGGGGGATCTTGGCTATGACGGCATCGAAATCCGCGGCGTCGACCGCGACATCTATGCGCCCGACGTGCCGCAGTTCAGGGGCGACGAGGCGGTCAGAACCCGTAAGACGCTTGCGGACAAAAAGCTTGCGATTCCGTGCCTGACCTCCGACAGCGTATTGCACCTGGCGGCGTATCGCGACAGGGCGATCAAGGAGCTGACCGCATACATCAACCTCGCGCGCGAGCTTGGGGTGCCCTATATCCGCGTGCTGGGCGACGACCCGCAGCCCTGGCCCGGCGCGCCGGTGGACGAGGGCCTGGTGGCGGAAACCGCCAAGGCGCTGGCTCCGGTGGCCTCCGCCAACGGCGTGACGCTGCTAATCGAGACGAACGGCTGGTTTGCCGATACCGCGCGGCTTAAAAAGCTACTCGAGCGCATCGACCATCCCGGCGTTGCCGCACTATGGGATGTGCACCACCCGTACCGCTACACCGGCGAATCCGCCAAGCAGACATGGGACAACATTGGCCCGTGGATTTGCCACACCCACTTTAAGGATTCCACGCTCACCGACCGCGTGCGCTACGCGATGATGGGCTACGGCGACCTGCCGCTGGAGATGTTTATTTCCACGCTGGAAAAGGGCGGCTACCAGGGATTTTACTCGCTGGAATGGGTGCGCCGCTGGGATTTGACGCTGGAGATGCCCGGCATCGTGTTTGCGCAGTATATTTCGTTCATGAGGGCATGGGCCTGACGTCGTCGGTTTGCACTATGCCCGACTCCCCCGCAACATTGCGATGTTGCGGGGGAGTCGCCGCTTCGTGAAACCTCCTCTTCCTCAAAACCGCTGAGGCGATTTTGAGGAGTGGCAAGCTACGACGAAAAAGAAACGGGGCAACGACATGTCGCAGCCCCATCCTAATATGAATATGATGCGATGCCCGCAGGCATCGCAAGGGGGTCGGGGGGATGAAATCCCCCCGCTTTCGTTCTCTCATGTCTCCGCCTCCCACGTCTCCTACGCCACATCCCGCGTCTTACAGTCCATAGACAAGCGATGTTTTGGCGAGTACGCTAGGAGAGCCGGGACGTGAAACCCCGGCAAAGCAAAAGCCGCGGCAGACATTTGTGCGACACCACAAATGCCCTGCATTGGTGAGCGACCACCAACGCAACCGGAAACCGGCGCACGCGGCCTTCACAGTATACCACCCCTAAGCCGCCTTTTCAACGAAAGGCCGCTGTGGGAGCGGGCTGGAAGGCATTCGCTGCGCGCAGGCGACGGCGCTTTCGTTGTACGCATGTACGGCGCGCGTTGGGATT
>JAVBNW010000129.1:0-20261 GCA_031551255.1 Eubacteriales bacterium
CGCGTTGCCGCACTTGGCCTTCCAAAGCACGCAATCCGAAGCGCGGATGCGCTTGGCGTCCTTGCAGCCGCGAGGATCGTCGTAGCGGTTGGCTTTGACGACCAGGCAATCGTCGTTTACGCGGATGAAGCAGTGCGCGATGTCCACATCCTCGCAGCCCACCACGTCGATGCCGTCGCCGGACATCACGACCCCTATGATGTTCAGGTTGCGGATTGTGACGCCGCTGCACGCGATGGGCACCACATGCCAGGTGGGGCAGTCGATCAGCGTAAGGCCCTCGATATGCACGTTTTCGCACTGCACGGGCATGATCATCTTCATCTTGCCCGCGGGGCCCCGCTCGCGCAGCGGAGAGCCCCACATCACGCCGTTGCCCACGATGCGGATGTCGCGCTGCCGGTCGGCGAAGAAGCCGCCCACGACCACCGCGCCTTCCTCGATGTACACGCAGTCGCCGCTCGTAAGTTCAAGCGCGCCGATGTCGGCCACGGTTCCCCTTTTGTAGATGTGCGTGGCGTTATCCGGCTGGGGGACGGGCTTTGAGCAAAAGATGAACAGCGGGTTTTGACGGCCGTACGGCTCGACGGATACGCGCTCGCAATCCGTAAGCGTCGCGCGGATTTCGCGCCCGGAAACCCCGGCGCGGCGTTCGGGCCGCGCGGGGCGTATGACGGCGCTTTCGAAGGGCTCCTCTGCCGAAATTACGAACTCTTTTGTGCCGGTGAAGCAGGCGATCGCGAAATCGGCGACCTCCGTGCGGTACACCGGCACGGCCTCGCCGCCCATCGACAGGGTGTAGTTGAGGCTCAGCGGCAATTCCATGCGCGGCATCCCCCTTTGCAATTGATTTGCTTTCATCATAGCACCGGACGCGCCGGGCCACAAGGCGCGCGTTCGGGGCTTCAGCGGCGTTTCAAATATTTCATAGCGCGGTATAACAAAATTGGCAATGGTTTTGTGACGGGATGACGACGAGGGGGATGAACATGCTCAGGAGAATGTACCTGTTGCTGGCCATGGTTTTGATGTTGGCTTGCGTCGGCTGCGCCGTGCAAAATGTGCAGGGCGCGCAGACGGCGCCGAATGCAGCGACGCAGAGCGCGGCGGAAACCCCGAGCGCTGAGCCGACGCAAACGCAGACCGCAACAAAGGCGTCACATACGGATTGGTATCCGGAGGGCTATCCGGAATATGCTAAGCTCGATGCAAACGGCAACGTGCAAAGAACCGAGTGCGGCAAGCTGATGGAGTCGATCTTCAACGGTGCGGAATTCGTTCCCGAGGCGGGCGTTGCGTGGGGCGTAAGCATCGACGAGGTGCGCGGCGCGGCGCCCTATGGCGAAACCACCGACCCGGCGAGCGACCAATACGCCGGCGACGGCACCGCCTCGTTTGTAGAGGCGGATTGGGGCGTTTCCATTAAACCCCCGATCCGGCTATCGTTTGCCGACCTGGAGGATCAGCTCTATTTCACCAGATACCGGTTTGATGTAGAGGGTGAATTGAAAGCGGCGATCTACGATTGGAACCTGCCCGCGGACAAGGCGGGCGAAACCCCGAACGTGCCGATGAGCGAGCGGATCGGCACGGTATTGAAGGCGATCGGCGAGGTTCCCGGGGCGACGGTCATCCGCGGCGCGGAACTTTTAGACAGCGCCGCCCAGCCCGATTTTGCCGAACCGCTCTTTGTTGTGTGGCAGAGCGCTTCCGAGCAGACGTGCTTGTTTATGATCGCCACCGGGGCTGCGACGAAGGACTACGATCCCGCGAAGCCGACCGCCCAGACGCCTATGTTCATGTTCGGCGTATGCGCGGCGGACTACCTCGAGCGGATTGAGTTTGAAAAGGATGCCGTCCTGGGGCTGAACGTCGACGGGCAATAGTGCTGCGTGAAACCCCTTGGATACCTTCACGAAGAAACTGTCCATATATGGACAGTTTCTTCAGCGCGATGACAAACTGCGGTTTATCATCGCGGCATGCAAGTCCTTGAACTGACTACGTCATTTCCGGCCGGACTTGCATATTAGCCGGTATGAGCCTGCGCACGCACAGGCCGCGCTCCGGCTCTTTTTATGCGGGGCCAGCGGGCCCCGCGCCCCAAGAAGGAACGCTAAATGCAAGTCATTTTTCGCTCCTTGCATCTATTTTTGCGCTGTTGCCTTTGTCAACGGTCTGAATGCCCGTGTGCGAGCATTTTCAAACAGACTGAAGGATGCTCGGTTAAGAGCGTCCTTTTCATTTCTCTTTTTCCTCGTCAAAGTCGATAGAGCCGTGTTTTTCTTCAAAATACCGGATGTTTTTGTTGATCAAAAACATGATCTGTCCGCTCGCCGAACGATCCTCGTATTTAGCAATATAATGGAATTTTTGCAGGGTCTTTTCATCAATACGAATACTCATGTGTTTTTGATGCTTCTTATCCATTTTACGACTTCACTTAAAGTGCACTAACTTTTTGTCCATTTTAAGTGAAATGAACGGCGCGGCGGTCGATATGCACTAATATTAAGTGCATAATTTTTTTCGGAGGTGGCGCGATGAAATGCGAAATGGACTACTGCATCTACAACAGGGATTTTCAGTGCCTCTTGCAAACCATATGGGTCAACTCGCTGGGCATGTGCGAGGAGTGCATCCTCGTTTCGCTGGACGATGCTTTCCTCGAAGCGCAAAAGCAGCGGCAGCTCCATCGGATTCAAGATAAAGGGGATTCGCGATAATCGCGAGTCCCCTTTGCTTTATGAAATTGTTTTTTCCAAGATATTAGCCATCCCGCGGCGTTTTTTCCGGTGGAATGATCGTCGCAAACGCTCAAAAACCGCATACGCGGATTTTTCAACGTTTACCTGTGTTTTAGTTTTACAATCGCCATATCCCACATCCTCGCAACATCCCTCTGCCGCGCCGCCAGCAGCACGACGCCGTACCCCGCCAGCCCTGCGGCCGCGCATACCGCAAGCCTCCACAGCGACATATCCATCACCGCCTGCAAAGGGAGGATCAGGGCGCACAGCGCCACCGTGCCGGCTGCGATCTTCCATCCATCCTTCATCAGTGCGCCAAAGCCCACTTGGCCCGCTCTGCGCCGAAGGAGCACAAGGCTTACCGCGCAGCTTAAGGCCGAGGCGATCGTGCTGGCCAGCGCGAGTCCCGCAACCCGCATAGGCCCTACGAGCAAAAGATCCAGCGCGATGTTCGCGCCGATGCCCACGAGGCTGGCGATAAGCCCTGTGCGGGTGTCGTGCAGCGCGTAGAAAAACTGCGTGCACATCGCCGTGATGCCAATGGGCAGAAGCATCGGCACATAATAAGAAAACGCGGTAAGCGTCAGGTGAAACGCGTTTTGATCAAACGCTCCGCGCATGAAGACGACTTTGACGATATCGCCCCCCAGCAGCAGGCTTACCGCCACCACCGGCGCGATCAGCACGCATAACCCGGTGATGCCCCTGAGGAAGATCGCCTTGCAGCCGGCGATATCGCCCTTTTGCACGAGCTCGGACAGCGGCGTAAACGCGGCCGTCGTCACCGCCGTAATCACCAGCGACTGCACGAGCCCTATCAGCTGCACCGAGTACCCCAGCGCCGACACGCTGCCCGCGGGCAGACCCGAGCCCAGCATCTTGTCGATCGTCTGATTGATCAGCCACGCAAACGAGCCCACGAACACCGGCAGGCAGGATACGAGCGTCTTTTGGAGGTGCCCCCACATGCCCTCGAACCATCCAAAGCGTATCGATCCCTTAAGGGATAGTAAAAACGGAATCAACTGCAAAACGGAGCCCACGCAGTAGCCTGCCACCATTGCCCATATGCCCCATTTTTTTGCAAACAGCACGGAAAATGCGATCAGCGTCGCGTTGAGGAACAGGCTGATAATCTGCCCGGGCAGGTACCGTTCCCGGGCGTTGTAGGCGCCGGTCAACACCGATACGGCGGCGACGATCGACAAGAGCGGGGCGAACAGGCGGGTCATCGAAATGGTCATCGCCAGCTGCTCGCCCTCGTAGGTCGGGGCGAACACACCGACGATGACGGGCGCAAAGGCGATCGACAGCACGGATAGCACCACAGCGGCGGCCAGGCAAAGGCCCATCAGCGCGCCGACATAGCGCGCGGCGTCGGCCTCGCCGTCCTGCAGGCTGCCTGCCAGCACCTTGGCGCGCATGGGGATGAGCATCGCCGTCAGGCTATGGATGACCGACTGCCCGATCAGCGCGGCGGAAAGGGCGATGTTGTACGAATCCGTCTGCCAGGTGGCGCCGAAGATCGCCGCGCAGATCGCCGTGCGCAAAAAGCCCGCCGCCTTGCACAGCAGCGTGACGGCGGTGATGGAGGCGGCCTTGAAAGTAAGAGAACGTTTTTGCATGGGGCCTCCCAAGTTATCGGTACGAACGCTTACCCGATTATACGGCTCGCGCCGCTATGTGTCGAGTAGAAGCAGAACAATTCTTCATGGGCGTGGCATCTCGCGCGCGGCGCGGCTATAGTTTTCTTGCCGATGGAAGGATGTTTGATACTGTTGGAGGGAAAACCATGAGTGCTTTGGGCCGGATCCGTAAGTATGCCGATTCCCGACGAGCGGGCTTTTTTACCGAGGCAATCCGCCAGGTGCAAACCGCGGTCGCTGCGGTGCGCGAGTGGCGGAAGACCTGCGATACGCCGGAGCTTGCGTGTTATGAAGAAGCGCTTGGCGGAATCATTCGCTATTACCGGGCAAACCGCTTTCTTCCGGGGAGCCTGCTTGCGCGCATAGGCGTAGGTTCGGTTTTGTCCTCTCCGCTGGGAAAACTGTTTATTACCACCCTCGCTGCCGATGACGAAACCACAGAGGTAAAGATCAAAGATCTCGTCCTGCGGTTTCCGAAGCATTGCCGAAGCCATAATTTCTATATCGGTCTTTTAGACAACCTGCTTGCGTATCTGCTGAACATTCCGGAAGGAATGCAGGCGCCTCCCGCCATATATCGCTATGGAAGCAACGCCTATGTGGAAGGGCCTTACGAATACGGCCCCGTCTTTGTGAAGCCCGACGATATTGTAATCGACGCGGGCGCGCACTTGGGCGAGTTTTCTGCCATGGCGGCCGCGAAAGGCGCTACTGCATACGCTTTTGAACCGGCGCAGCCTTTGATCGAGCGGCATCTGGCATTCGTAGCCCGGCGCAATCCCCGCGTCACCGTTTGCCCCTACGCCCTATCGGATCGGTGCGGCATGGAGGGTTTTTATTATGACGAGGCGGCCGCGGAGCAGTCCCGCTTAAGCGCCACGGACGAAGGCGCGCAGATTCTCCCGAGCGAACAGGTCGAAACCATTACGCTCGATGCCTATGTCGAGCGCTTCCATGTACCGTGGGTGGATTTCATCAAGGCCGATATCGAAGGGGCGGAGAGGAACCTGCTCGCGGGCGCCCAGAGGGTTCTTAAGGAGTTTGCGCCGCGCATTTCCATATGCACGTACCATTTGCCGGACGATCCCGAGGTTCTTCGAGATCTGATTCTTGGAGCAAACCCTCGCTATACGATCGAAGAGCATTTCAAAAAGATGTACGCCTATGTAAAAGAATGAGAGTGTGTTTACATATGTGGCGGGGTGGAAATGAATACCTTGATCAGCATCGTTATTCCGGTATATAATGCCGAAAAACACCTGCCGCGCTGCCTAGACAGCGTGCTTGCGCAGACATATAAACCTATCGAAATCGTGTTGGTAAACGATGGATCTAAAGACGAAAGCCTTGCCATTTGTCGTCGGTATGCCGATCGCCACGAACAAATTGTCGTGATTGATCAGAAAAACCGGGGGCCTGCGGTCGCGCGCAAGGCGGGATTTGACGCGTCAAAGGGCGAATCCATTATGTTTGTCGACGCGGACGACACGATCAGGGCCGATATGTGCGACATCCTTATAGAGGCTATGCACCAGGACGATGCGGATGTCGTACAGTGCGGCTTTACGCAAATGGATGACGAGGGGAAAGAAGTACGCAAGCAAGGGCCACTGGAGAAAAGGATCATCGAGCTGGACGAAAGGTTTACCGCGTGCGCCAGGGAAGAAGTGCCTCTGCTTCCCTGGGGCAAGCTCATAAAGCGAGTCTGCCTATCGCATGTGGATTTTTCCGAACTTCGATATGGGGAAGACCATTGGCTCATTGTGCAGCTCGGCGCTTGCGCGCAGAGAATTATGCTGATTCCACAGCAACTGTATTTTTATCACCAAGGCCCATATGGCATAACCCAGAGCGCATTCACTCCCGGAAAGTTTGATAGCCTGAAAGCTTGGATGCTTATCCACAATCTTTACGAACGGCAAGCCCCTTTTGCACTTCCCTTTGCCAGGCGCAGGATCTGCGGCATCGCGCTCAACCTGTACGCGGCCGCTTCTCGCTGCGATTTGCCGGAAAAGGAAGAACTGCTCGATCGGGCGCGAAGCACGTACGATTGTTACTATCGCCGCTCGGACTACGACATCGCCGTCTCCGGGATTCATTCCAGCTTGAAAAACCTGCTGTTCCATCTTTCGCCCCGCTTTTGCGCGGCGCTGATCAACACCAAGCTGTGGAAGCGGCTGAAAACTTTCGCTGTGAAATATTGCAGATTTACCGGAATACAAGGGGAAGGGATGAAATGCCCCCGTCTGCCGCGCAAGCCGATTCGCTTAAGGGCGCGGGCAAACGGCGATAGATGTGCGAAGAATACAAAATGGACAAAGGATGATGGATTATGATATGCTTTATCCATTCGGCAATCGAAGCGCGGAGTTGGTACGATGAACCCCTTGATCAGCATCGTCATTCCGGTATACAACGCCGAAAAACACCTGGCGCGCTGTCTGGACAGCGTGCTTGCGCAGATATACGATCCCGTTGAAATCGTGTTGGTGAACGATGGATCCAAGGACGAAAGCCTTGCAATTTGCAGACGATATGCCGATCGCCATGAGCAGATTCTTGTGATCGACCAAGAAAATCAGGGGCCGGGCGTCGCGCGCAAGGTGGGCTTTAATGCCTCCCATGGCGAGTACGTTATGTTTGTCGATGCCGATGACACGGTCGCCGACGACATATGTGCCGTCCTTATGCGGGTATTGCTGGAGGACGGTTCGGATGTGGTGCAATGCAATTTTTCTTTGGTATGGGACGAGCAAAAGCCAACCCAGGCGGCGAGCTGTATGAAAAAGACCTACGAGGCGGATGAGTGCCTTGCCGCGTACGCGACATCGACGATCGGCGTATCCTTATGTGGAAAACTCATCCGTAAAGATATTCTGTCATCGGATGATTTTGCCGATCTTTGTTATGCGGAAGATGCCTGGGTCACCGTCTGGCTCTGTGCCCGCGCCAGCCGAATATCGATCATTTCACTTAATCTCTATCACTATTTCCAGCGCCATCGCGTTTCCGGCGCCGCCATGCGCAGGCGCTTTGATCCCCGTAAATTTGATCAGCTTAAAGTCGTGGTATCATTTCACGACCTTTACGCTCAAAAAGCGCCCGGGCTGCTCCCGCATGCTAGGCGTGCCATTTGCAGCATGGCGCTGCATTTATACGCGGAGGCTACATGCAGCAGTTTGCCGGAGCGGAAAGAGATGCTCGCAGAGGCGAAAGCGGCATACTACGGCTACTATCGCCGTTCGGACTATCGCATTGCCGTTTCCGGCATGCATTCCGCGATCAAGAACATCCTATTTCATATATCGCCGCGCCTGTACGCCGCGGTGGTAAATTCCGCAGTCTGGGAGCGGCTAAAGGTCTCCGTTCTGAAACGTCATGGCCCTCTGGCGCAGCAAACCGGCTGGACGAAATATCTATAGGCCGCAAGATAACCCTGAAGCAACCGGTCCGCGCGTATTTGCGGATCATTTCGCCGCTGCCGGCCGCTTTTCGCCCGGCACAGCCGCTTATACGCTCTTAGTCCCGAAACCCGCCACCGTTTCCCTGTACTTTTCCGGCACGCCGATATCGAAGCGCTCGCCGTTTACCCTCAGGCCTATGCCTCCCTCGCGCCGAAGCGCCGCATCCAGCGCCGAGGTGAGCTGGTATTCGCCGCTCTCGGTTCTCTGGTCCGCAATGTTGCGCTCAAGCTGCGCGTACACTTCGGGTGTGAGCACATACTGCCCGAACACCGAAAAGTATTTTTCGCGCGTTTGGCACATCACGCCCAGTTTGCCCACGGCGAGCTGCTCCGACGGTTTTTCGTGAAGACGCGTCAGGTTCAGCACCTGGCGCGTGCTTTTATCTTCCCACGCGCCGTGCGCTATGCCGTATAGGCCGACGCTGTGAAGCGGCGTTTCGGCGATGGCGATCGTAAGCTTGCGGCGTTCTTGGTAGCAACTGAGCACCTGATGCGTGCAGGAGCTCTCGCTATTTGTCGCATACAGGTGGTCGCCCAGGCACAAAAGCACCGGCTCGCCCTGCGTAAACGCGCGGCTTTGGTACACCGCGTGCCCAAAGCCCAGCTGCTCGGTCTGTTCGATGTATACGATTTTTTCGCCGATCTTGCGCAGGCGGCGGTCGTACTGCGCCATGGCGGGCGAAAGCTTTTGCGCGTTTGCCGGGGATACCGGCGCGAACAGGGCGTGGTAGATGCTTTGCGTGCCCGGCCGCACGATCAGCGCGATTTCCTCGATGCCCGCCTCGTCAAGCTCTTCCAGCAACGTAAGTAGCGCGGGCTTGCACAATCCGTCCCGGTCCACGACCGGGAGAAGTTCTTTTAGGACGGCCTTTGTGGCCGGGTACATGCGCGTTCCAAACCCCGCCACCGGCACCACCGCGCGCCGCACCGCGGCCGGGGGAGCGAGGGTGATCGCATACGCGTCCATGCCTCGCTCTTTAAGGTAGCCAAGTAGCGCCGCCTGGGAGGGTTCATTCCGCGCGACAAACTGCACGCAACCGTCGCCCTGCGAGCCTACGCCCTTGCCGCCATAGGCGAGCGCGGCGATGCGCGGATCGTCAAGCGCGGCGTGCAGCTTTTCGCCCTTGAGCTCTTTGGGGGAGTAGGGCGCGGCGATCAGGTCGAAACGCCTTTGCGCCTCCGTCATCAAGGCCCCGAGCGTCTGTGCGTCGCCCGCCTCCATGGCCGCCTGCGCGCGGGCGACCAGCTCTTCGTTATCCTCCCCTAAAAGGCGATAGAGCGCCCTGTCATTATCGTCGCCCGGAAATGGATAGGCGGCGTTGAGGTCTTTGAGTATTTTTATGGTGTCCTTCTCGCCCCTAAGATCGGCGAATACGATGTGGATCGGGCCGCCCACGCGCACCGGCTCGACTTCGAGCACGTCGCCGTCAAAGCGCAAATGCGTCGGCACCGTGCCGTACGCGCACGCCTGATCGAGCCTGCCGCAGCGCGAAGGGGTAAGCTGCTCGCCGTGGTACGCCACTTCCATTTCGCCCCGCGTCGTAAGGTTGAGGCGGTACAGCTGGTTAAACGCCCTTGCCGTCAGCACGCAAATGGCCGCGGACGAGGAAAGGCCCTTCTTTAAGGGCAGCGTCATCGCGTGGCAGGTAAGGCGCAGCCCGCCGATTTCATAATACATCGAAAGATGCGCGGCCACTCCGGCGATGTAGGAGAAAAAGCCCCCGTCCTTCGCGTGGAGCAACAGCGTTTCCTGGCGCATATCGCAGGAGAAGGAGAGAGCTTCCTCCCCGACCACGGTTTCGATGATCAGCCTTTCGGCCCTCTCCGCCCGCGCATAAATGCCCTCCTGCGTGCCGCACACTAGCGCGTTGCCGGGGCCGATTTCGCTGTTGAAGCGCCGATTTTGCCCCGCCCAGTCGCTATGCTCGCCAAACAGGCACAGCCTGCCGCAGACGAACAGGTCGATGCCTTCGCTCATGCGCAACCGTCTCCTCTCTACTGTTTCATGGATGAAAAGATATACCAATGGGATTATACTTTGCGCGGTAAAAAATGTCGATAAGGCTAAAAATTGAAAAAACACAGAACATGGCGTATAGTTGAAAAGAGAAATGCGGCATCGCCGATGCCGGCAAAGGGGCTTTTAGGGCATGCGGTTCTATCGCGTTATGAAAAGGGCGGCGGATATTCTGTTTGCGGTGCTCATCGGCGCCGTATTTTTGCCCTTTGGGCTCGTCATTGCGCTGCTCATCCGCTTGGAATCTCCCGGCCCGGCTATTTTTAGGCAACTTAGGGCGGGGAAAGACGGCAAGCTATTTAAAATTTGCAAGTTTAGAACCATGCGGCTGGAAACCGAACGCGATGGGCAAGCCCTGGGTGATATGCAGCGCATGACCCGCATAGGCTCCGTGCTGCGCAAGCTGAGCGTCGACGAGCTTCCGCAGCTTTTGAACATCCTCAAGGGAGAGATGAGCTTTGTCGGCCCCCGGCCGCTCTTGCCGGAATATCTTGTGCGCTATACGCCCTTTCAAATGCGCAGGCATGAGGCGACGCCCGGCATCACCGGCTGGTCGCAGGTGAACGGCCGCAACGCTATCAGCTGGGAAGAAAAGTTTCGCTTGGACGTATGGTATGTCGACCATCGCTCTTTGTGGCTGGATGTTAAAATCGTGGCGATGACGGCGGTGATGGTCGTCAAGCGAAAGGGCGTCAACAGCTCCTCGGGAAACACGATGCCCATTTTTGAAGGGACGAAGGAACATGAAGACGGATAAGCCCTATACCGTATTGCTGCTCAGCGCGGGGCGGCGCGTGGAGCTGCTTGCGTGCATCCGTGATACCTTTGCACGGCATGGCGTGCCGCTCAGGCTCGTCACCTGCGATATGGATCCATGCGCCCCCGCGCATTTCTTCTCCGATGTGCGCGTCAAGGTTCGCCCGGCGCGCGAGGAAGGGTATGCCGAGGAGATTCTCGCCATCGCCCGCGAGCATGCATGCGATCTGATTTTGCCCACGATCGACCCGGAGCTTCTGCCTCTGGCGAATCTTCGCGATGAATTTCTACGCACGTCCCTGATCAACCTATCCCCGCTTCGCGCCATCAAGATTTGCCGCGACAAGCAAAAGACAGCCGATTTTTTGCGCAAATGCGGCCTTGGCGCTCCCCTTACATATCGCTGTATCGATGAAGTGAGTTTCCCGGCGTTTGTCAAGCCGCTCCACGGCAGCGCGAGCGTGCAGGCGTTTCGGGTGGAGGACAGGCAGGCGATGGAAACGGCCGTAAGGCAAATCGACCGCCCTGTGATGCAGCAGCTCATCCTTGGCGAAGAATATTCTGTGGATATCTTCGCCGATATGGATTCCGAGCCGGTCACGGTGGTTCCCAGGCGCCGCATCGCCACCCGCGGCGGGGAAATTCAAAAGGGGTACATCATTAAAAACCGGCTTGTCATCGAAGAGAGCAAGCGGGCCATCCGCGCGCTTGGGCTGACGGGGCACAACACGCTGCAGTGCATCCAAAACGGGGAGGGCGTCTTTTTTATCGAAATCAACCCGAGGTTTGGCGGTGGCGCGCCCATGAGCATGCGCGCGGGCGCAGATTCCGTGTGGAATCTATATAAAATGAGCAAAGGAGAACGTCCGGCGTATAACGAAGATTATAAGGATAAGCTATACTGCGTACGCTTTGACAGTTCCATTTTTTATAACGAACAGGGAGAAAAGGTCGATCTATGATCAAAACCGTCATTTTGGATTTGGACGATACGCTCTACCCCGAGGCCGACTACATCCTAAGCGGCTTCCGCGCCTGCGCAACGGCGTTGGCCGGTTCGCTTGGGGGGGACAAACGGGACATCTACCGCGACCTTTGCGCCCTGTACGATGCGGACCGCCGCGACGTGTTCGGCCGGTATGTTCAGGATAGACATTATCCGGCCGAATGGGCGGCGCGGTGCGTAGAACTTTACCGCGGCCACGCGCCGGACATCGCGCTTACCCCGCAGGCGCGCGGCTTTCTTGAGGAGATCAAGGGCATGCCCGTGAAAACCGCGCTGCTGACCGACGGGCGGCCCGAGGGGCAGCGCGCCAAGATCGCCGCGCTGGGCATTGAGCGTTTTTTTGACGCCATCCTGGTTACGGACGAGCTGGGCGGCGTCGAGTTTCGAAAACCTTCCGAAACCGGCTACCGGCTGGTCCTTGAAAAGCTGTGCGTCAAGCCGGAAGAGGCCGTGTATATCGGCGACAACGCCGCCAAGGATTTTTATGCTCCCAACCGTATGGGCATGGCCGCCATTCAGTTTACCGGCTGGCGAGGGCTCTACCGCGACGCCCGGCCCGAGCCGGGCTGGGAGGCGCAATACCGGGCGGATACATACCCCGAAGTCATACGGATTATCGACGCAAGGCAGGTGGATTCATGAGCCGCATCTTTCTTTCGCCGCCGTACATGTGCGGCAACGAGCAAAAGTATGTTCAGGAGGCCTTCGATACCAACTGGATCGCGCCGCTGGGCGCGAACGTCACCGCGTTTGAAAAAGAAATGGCCGCGTACATCCGGCGCGAGCACGCGCTGGCCACCAACGCGGGCACTGCGGCCATTCATCTGGCGCTCAGGTATTTGGGCGTCGGCCGCGATGATTTGGTGTTTTGCTCCGACCTTACGTTTGCGGGCAGCTGCAACCCGATACTCTATCAGGCCGCGCAGCCGGTGTTCATCGATTCGCAGCCCGAGAGCTGGAACATGTCGCCCAGCGCCCTAGAGGATGCCCTTCGCTGGGCAAAGGCGCATAACCGCCTGCCCAAGGCCGTGATCATCGTAGACTTATACGGCCAGAGCGCGAATTACGATGCGTTGCTTCCGCTGTGCGAAGCGTACGGCGTGCCCGTGATCGAAGATGCCGCCGAGGCCGCAGGTACGACCTATGGGGATAAGCGCTGCGGAGCCTTTGGCGATATGGGCATACTCTCGTTCAACGGTAATAAGATCGTCAACACTTCGGGGGGCGGCATGGTGCTTTCCGACGACAAGGCGGCTGTGGATAAGATGCTCTTTTGGGCGACGCAGGCCCGCGAAAAGGAGCTGCACTACGAGCATAAGGACTTTGGCTATAACTACAGGCTTTCCAACGTATGCGCGGGCATAGGCCGCGG
This sequence comes from Eubacteriales bacterium, assembly GCA_031551255.1. Lineage (GTDB taxonomy): Bacteria > Bacillota > Clostridia > Christensenellales > UBA1750 > JAVBNW01. Next base: position 13,011 of record JAVBNW010000129.1, read on the forward strand.
ACAGCTCGATGGCCTTGAAGGCAAGCTCGCCAAGCGCGGGGCCATTTACGAAAGATATGCCGCGCATTTTGCTTCCGCGCCGCTCTCTATGATGCCCACCCTTAAAAATTCCCGGCCGAACCGCTGGCTGAGCGTCGCGCTGCTTAACGATGCCGTGAAGGCGACGCCGTGGGATGTGTGCGCGGCGCTGGAAAGGGAAAACATCGAGTCGCGCCCGGTATGGAAGCCCATGCACATGCAGCCGGTATTCGCCGGGCGCCCCTATTTTGCGCACGAGGGCAAGGATATCGGAAGGTCGCTGTTTCAAAGGGGCGTGTGTCTGCCTTCGGGCGAAGCGCTTACCGAAAACGAGCAATCGCTCGTCGTCTCCGCCGTGCTCGGGGCGATCGCATGAACATCCTGTTCTTAACCCTCGCGCCGATGCGCGGCATCGAGCAAAGGGGAATCTACCCCGATCTTTTGCGTGAAATGCGAACGCGCGGGCACCATGTCTTCGCCGTATCCCCCGTGGAGCGGCGCAGCGGCGAGAAGACCCACTGCGTAAAAGAGCCCGGCGCGTCGTTTCTGATGGTGCGTACGCTAAACAATACCAAGGTTTCGCTGCCGGAAAAGGCCTTGGCGCTTGTTACCACGCCGTGGCTGATGCGAAGGGCCGCTGCGCGCTTTTTTAAGGGGCAAGGTTTCGATTTGCTTCTGTACAGCACCCCGCCGATTACCATCGCCTCCACCATCGGCGCGTGGAAAAAGAAATTTCATGCGCGCACCTACCTGATGCTCAAAGATATTTGGCCGCAGACCGGCGTTGATTTAGGGTCTTTGCGGCAAGGAGGCCTTTCGTGGAGCTATCTTAAGCGGCAGGAAGAAAAACTGTACCGCGTAAGCGATGCGATCGGTTGCATGTCCCAAGGCAACGTCGCCTATATGCGCAGGCACAACCCCGGGGCGTCAGATAAGCTTCACGTGCTGCCCAACGCGATCGAGCCTCTGAAGCTCCCTGCGCTTTCTCCCGAACGGCGCTCAGCGGCGCGTAGCGCGATGGGCGTTCCCCAAGATGCGGTACTGTTTGTATACGGCGGGAATTTGGGCAAGCCGCAGGGCATTTCGTTTTTGATCGAGGCGCTGAGTTCCTACCACGGGGACAGGCGGGTTTTCTTTTGCGTCGTGGGCAACGGAACCGAGTACGCGGCCCTGGAATCGGCAATAGCCCAAAGAGGCCTTGACAACGTGCGGCTGCGCCCTGCGCTGCCCAAGGAAGAATACGACGGCCTACTCGCGTGCTCTGATGTTGGCTTGGTGTTTTTGCACGAAGGGTTTACCGTGCCCAACATCCCCTCGCGCACGCTTGACTATATGCAGGCGGGCCTGCCCGTGCTCGCAGCCGTCGATTCCGCCACCGATTTTTGCTCTATCGTAGAGAACGCGGGGTTTGGCCTAACCGGCGTTTCCGGAGACTTGGCCGCGTTCCGCCGCAATGTGGAGGCCCTGATGGACGAGCCCGGGCGGCGCTCCATGGGCCTTGCGGGGCGCGCCTTTCTCGAGCGCAACTGGACGGCCGCGCACGCGTGCGATATCATAATGGAAGCCGTTGGCGCCGTAGGGCCGACGGCGGCTAAGGAGAGGGTGCCATGAGCGCTTTTGCGGGGAAAACCCTTCTGATTACCGGGGGTACGGGCAGCTTTGGAAACGCCGTGCTTCACCGCTTTTTGCCCACGGATATCGGCGAGATTCGCGTATTCTCGCGGGATGAGAAAAAGCAGGACGACATGCGGCGCGCGTTCCGGTCGGACAAGCTTAAGTTCTATATCGGCGACGTGCGCAACTACGATTCGATTCACGGCGCGATGCGGGGCGTGGACTATGTGTTCAGCGCCGCAGCCCTAAAGCAGGTGCCCTCGTGCGAGTTTTTTCCGATGGAGGCGGTGGACACCAATGTTAAGGGCACGCACAACACCTTAAAGGCCGCGGCGGCGCACCGCGTCCGCACGGTGGTATGCCTGTCCACCGACAAGGCTGTCTACCCGATCAACGCCATGGGCATCTCCAAGGCTATGATGGAAAAGGTGATGGTGGCCGAGAGCCGCAACCATCCGGGCACCGTGATGTGCGGCACGCGCTACGGCAACGTGATGTGCTCGCGCGGCAGCGTCATTCCGCTTTTTATCGAGCAGATTACCTCAGGCAAGCCCTTGACGGTGACCGACCCTAACATGACCAGGTTTCTTATGTCCCTTGAGGATTCGGTGGATTTGGTGCTGTACGCGTTTGAGCACGCTAAGCCGGGGGATCGCTTTGTGCAAAAGGCCCCGGCTTGCCTGATTGGCGACTTGGCGCAGGCGGTAAAGGAGCTGTTCGGAGCGCCCAACCCGGTGGAGGTCATCGGCACCCGCCACGGCGAGAAGCGCTACGAAAGCCTTCTCACCCGCGAGGAAATGGCGGTGGCCGAGGACAGGGGCGGATACTTTCGCATACCGGCCGACAACCGCGATCTGAACTACGCGCTGTACGTGGAGGAAGGGAAAAAGGGCGAGCCGCGCGAGGAGTACAATTCCGACAACACCCAAAGGCTTGGGGTTGAGGAAATTTGCGAAACGCTCTTGCGCCTGCCCCAAGTGCGCGAGGCGGTGGAGGCGTATAACGGCAAATGAAGATATTGATTACCGGTTCGAGCGGGTTTATCGGCAAGAATCTTATGGCCGCGCTTGCGCAGCGGGGCGACGTCGAAACTATTCCGTTCGACCTGCCCGATTCGCTGGGCGACCTGCGCGCAAAGGCAGCCGACGCGGATTTTGTGTTCCACTTGGCGGGGGTAAACCGGCCTATCGATCCTGCGCAGTTTGAAACCGGCAACGCGGGGCTGACGGGCGCGCTTGCGCAAATCCTTAAGCAAGCTGGACGCAAGGCCCCGCTGGTGCTGTCCTCGTCCATCCAGGCGGCTGAGGACAATCCGTATGGCCTGAGCAAGAAAGCGGCTGAGGACGCGGCGCTTCGCTATGCCGAAGATACGGGCGCGCCGGTCTATATCTATAGGTTTCCCAACGTGTTCGGCAAGTGGTGCCGCCCCAACTACAACAGCGTCGTGGCCACCTTTTGCCACAATGCGGCGCGCAATATGCCGCTTAGGGTAGACGACCCGCAAAAAGAGATTTCACTTTTGTACATCGACGACCTCGTCGCCGAGATGATGCGCGCGCTCGACGGAGCACCTATGCGAGACGCCGGCGTCTTTTGCAGCGCGCAGCCCGTATCGGCCATATCGCTGGGAGATCTTGCGGGCGCGATCGAGGGCTTTGCGCGCTCGCGTCAAGATTTTACGCATGGCTACGACCGCGCCGACCCTTTCATGCAAAAACTGTACGCCACGTTTACGTCGTTTTTGCCCGAAGATTCGTTTTCGGTTGCCGCCGACATGAAGAAGGATGCCCGCGGTTATTTTGCCGAGCTGATCAGATCGGCGCACTTTGGGCAGATCAGCGTATCTCGCACAAAGCCGGGCGTTACGCGGGGCAATCACTGGCATCATACGAAGGTGGAAAAGTTTATCGTAATTGAAGGCGAGGCCGTCATTTCATTTCGCAAGATCGGCGGGGACGAGGTGATCGCCTACCGCGTATCCGGCGAAAACGTCGAGATCGTGGATATACCGCCGGGCTACACCCACGCGATCGAAAACATTGGGCAGGGCGACGTGCTGACGATCTTCTGGGCGGGCGAGCTGTTCGATCCCGACCACCCCGACACGATGTTTCAGGAGGTTTCGCCGTGAAAAAGTTAAAGGTGATGACCATCCTGGGCACGCGGCCGGAGATCATCCGTCTCAGCGCGTGCCTCAGGGCCTGCGATCGGCATTTCGACCACAGCCTGTGCCACACCGGCCAGAACTACGATTATGAGCTCAACGAAGTGTTCTTTCGGGATCTGGGCCTTCGCGCGCCGGATCACTATTTGGAATGCGTCGGCGCGGATTTGGGCGAGACGATGGGCAACGTGATCGCCAAGAGCTATGCGCTGCTCTCCCGCGAGCGGCCGGACGCGCTGCTCATCTTGGGCGATACGAACTCGGCTCTGTGCGCGATCGCCGCCAAGCGGCTGAAGATACCGATCTTTCACATGGAGGCGGGCAACCGCTGCTTTGATCAAAACGTGCCCGAGGAGACGAACCGCAGGATCGTGGATCACATTTCCGACGTAAACCTGCCCTATACCGAGCAGGCGCGGCGCAACCTGCTTGCCGAAGGGCTGAGCGCGCAATTCCTGTTCGTAACCGGCTCGCCCATGCGAGAGGTGCTGGGCGGCAGCATGCCCGGTATCGACGCGAGCCGCGCGCTTGCGGAGCACGGCCTCTCGCCGGAAAGCTATATCGTGCTATCCGCCCACCGCGAGGAAAACGTCGATCATGAGGGACACTTTCTCAGGCTCATGACAGCGGTAAACGCTGTGGCCGAAACATACCGGCTGCCGGTCGTGTTTTCCACCCATCCGCGCAGCCGCAAGCGCATCGCCGAGCGCGGGTTTTCATTTCATCCGCTCGTGCGCTCGCTCCCGCCCTTCGGGTTTCACGACTATGTGAAGCTGCAAAAGGAAGCGTTTTGCGTGCTGTCCGATTCGGGTACATTATCCGAGGAAAGCGCCATGCTGGGTTTTCCTGCCGTGCTCATCCGCACGAGCACCGAGCGGCCCGAGGCGGTGGACAGGGGCACGGTGGTGCTCGGGGGGATCGACGATACATCCATCCTGCAGGCGATCGACGTCGCGCGTACGAGCGTGCGCGGCTTGCCCCCGCGGGACTATGACGATGCCAATGTCTCGGATAAAGTCGTGAGGATTATTCAAGGGTACACCGGCATCGTGAACCGGGATGTGTGGCGCAAGGAATGCTGAAGCCGCTTCCGGGCGCCCTGGTATGGAAGCGGAAACCGGCCTGCAAAGGATGATGCGCGATGAAGATAGCGGTGGTGGATTTTCCCGCCTCGAAGGCGGGCGCCTTGTCCGTACTGAAGGATTTTTACGCCTACGTTTGCGATCATGGGCAAAACCACGAGTGGGTATTCTTTTTAGGCGATGCCCAGCTGCCCGAAACGGACAACATACGCGTTTTGCGCCACCCGCAGGTAAAGCGAAGCTGGCTCAGGCGCGCGCTTTTCGATTGGTTCAAGGCGGGCAAGGCGGTGGCGCATGAAGCGCCAGATGTGCTGATTTCGCTGCAAAACCTTACGGTTCGCGGATACTTGGGCAGGCAGATCTTATACGTGCACCAGCCTCTTCCGTTTCAGCAGCAAAAGCGGTTTTCGTTTTTCCGCGCGGGGGAGAGGCAGCTCGCCGTATATCAGCACATATATGGGCGGCTGATCGCTCGCAGCGTCAGGGCGGCGTGGCGCACCGTGGTGCAAACCCGCTGGATGCGTCAGGAGCTGCTGCGCAAAACCGGCGTCGCCCCCGAGCGAATCGTCGTGGCGCCCAACAGCCTGCCGCCGCCTCTACCCAAGCGCTGCACACTCCAGGACGGCGCAGCCGTTCCATGGAAAGACTTTTTCTATCCGGCATCCTATCTGCTCTATAAAAACCACGGCGCAATCGTCGAAGCGGTGCGGCATCTTAAGACCGAAGGCATCGGCGGATACAGGGTGCTCTTTACGCTGGGCGAAGAGTATCGCGCCGTTTTGCACGCCGAGGATCTTGACGAGATCCACTTTGCAGGATACGTTGCCCGGGAAGAAATTTTTGACATGTATGGCAAAAGCGTGCTTTTGTTTCCGTCGTATATCGAAAGCTTCGGCATGCCCTTGATGGAAGCCAGGACCGCCGGAGGGCTCATCCTGTCGGCCAACATCGAAACCTCGCTCGAAGTGTGCGAAAACTATCCCAACGCGCGCTTCTTTAGCCCGCACGCGCCCGATGAGCTGGCGAGGCTTATGAAGGATGTCCTACAGGGGCGCATGATCTACCGCGAAGCGGGCCTTCAGGCTTTTATGGAAAACGCCGGCTGGGAACACGTCGTGGGCTTGATCGACCAGTAGCGGCGGCTTGCCTTATGCGCAGAAAGGGCGGCAAAATGAAAATCACCCTGTATTCCAACTACATGAACAATCTCGTCATCCCTTTATGCGATGCGTTTGCGAATACGCCCGGCGTCGAGTTTCACTTCGTCGCGATGGAACCTATGAGCGAGGAGCGGCTCGCCTTAGGGTTTGAAGACGTCAACGCGGCCTATCCCTATTGCGTGAGGGCGTACGAGAGCGAAAAGGAAGCGGGCCGCGCGCTGTCGCTCGCTATGGCAAGCGACGCGGTCATCGTCGGCTCCGCCCCGCTGTTCGACGATCGGTTTATCGATCCGCGCCTTAGGGAAGACAAGCTTACGTTTCGCTATTCGGAGCGATTGTTCAAACATCCCCGGTGGATGTACATGCTCTATCCCAGGTATCGCAAAGCCATCTATGAAAAGCATAGCCGCTACAAGAGGGGCAAGCAATATATGTTGTGCGCCAGTTCCTACACTAAGGGCGATTTTCGCAGCTTTGGCCTGTATCAGGATAAGGCGCTCAAGTGGGGCTACTTTCCGGAAGCCTTCGAACAGGACATCGGCGCGCTAATGGATAAAAAGCGAAACGATCCTCCTCTGCTTTTGTGGTGCGGACGGATGGTCGATTGGAAGCGGCCCGATCAGGCGCTTCGCCTGGCAAAGAGATTGAAGGATGCGGATATCGCTTTTCGCATGACTTTGGCCGGCGGCGGGCCGATGGAGGAGAAGGTGCGCCAGGAGATAGGGAGACTGGCGCTTGAAGATGCCGTGCAGTGCACGGGAATGCTGCCCAACGGCGAATTGCGGGCGCTGATGGAAGAAGCTTCTATCTACTTGTTTACCAGCAACAAGCGCGAGGGCTGGGGCGCGGTGCTTAACGAGGCCATGAACGCGGGCTGCGCGCCGCTTGCGTGCGAAAGCGCCGGGGCGACGGGCTACCTGATCGGCGAGGGCAGCGGCATCTCCTACAAGGATGAGGATCAGCTGCTGGAAGGCGTAGCGCTGCTGCTGCGCAATCCGGATGTGCGCCGCGCGATGGGCGTCCAATCGTATCAATCCATCTGCGATATATGGAACGCCGACGTAGCCGCGCAAAGGTTCCTCGCCATGACCGAGGCGCTAAAGGATGGCGGCCCTGTGCCGGAGCTGTTTAAGACAGGCCCTTGTTCGCCGGCCTAGCTCGTCGGTTTGCACTACACTCTATTCCCCGCGGCGCGGCGGGGCCGGGGGGGCTT
>JAVBNW010000033.1:0-51774 GCA_031551255.1 Eubacteriales bacterium
GGGAGTGACCCGTGGCGCAGCCCCTTCGAGGAGTTCTAGTGAGCCTAACTACTGCAGTGCCTGTTACGCCGGGCGCGGAACCTCCGGATCAGGTCCGGCCGGGATCGCGCATCGAACAGCGCGGGATCGACCACATCCCCGAGCGCGTTGACGGCCACCAGCGCGCCGACGATGCCGCCCCCCGGCAGCGCAATCGACGCCGAGCCCACGCCCCCGCGCGCCGCCGCGGCGCCGGGGATGCCCTTGCCCACCGTCGCGCCGCAGCCTGCGCCGCAGGGCCCCTGCCGGCGGTCGCCGCCCGCTTGGGCAGCGGCCCTATACCCCATCGCCGCATCCGGCCGCGCCTTTGCATCGCCAACCCCCAGATCGAACAGCACGGCCGCGCATACGATCGGCACCTTGGCCGCCTTGGTTTCATAGCCGATGCCGCGTTCCTCCAAATACTTCATCACGCCGCCCGCCGCATCCAGCCCAAAGGCGCTGCCCCCGCAAAGAACCACCGCGTGCACGGAGGAAACCACATTTTCCGGCCTGAGCAGGTCGGTCTCGCGCGTGCCGGGCGATCCGCCGCGCACGTCCACGCCGCCCACCGCACCCTGCCCGCACAAGACCACGGTGACGCCGGTCAGCCCCTTCTCATCCTGTTCATGCCCCACCAAAAGGCCCGGCACATTAAGAATATGGCCGTCATACATAGCCGTCTTTCCCCCTTATCGATACGTCGCCCGCGTACACCGCGCGCGGGCCGCTTTCCGTATTCACTTCGAGCGCCCCGTCGGGCAGGATGTCCGAAGCGATGCCTTCCCACTCGCCTGTGCCTTCGATTACGCGCACGGGCTGCCCAAGCGTCGCCGAGCGAAGGCGGTACTCTTGCCAAAAGGTCGAATCGCCTTCAAAGCCAGGGCCGTACCAGCGCTTAATATGCTCAAGAAACCCACCAATCACGCGCTCGCACCTAATCTCTTGCCCAAGCTCCATCGCAAGCGATGTCGCCCTTTGGCGATGTTCAGGCGCAAAGTCCCGCTCGCGCTGCGCAAGGTTGATGCCCACGCCGACGGTTACCCAACAGGCCCGCATGCCGGCGACCCGGGATTCGCACAATATGCCGCAGACCTTTTTTCCCGCTATCACAACGTCGTTGGGCCATTTGATGCGCGCATCGGCGCCCAGATCATCAAGCGCCCCGCTCACGGCCACCGCCGCGATCAGCGGAGCCCTTGCAAGCCTGTCCGGGGCCGCCTCAGGGCGCAAAAGCAGCGTCATATACAATCCCGCGCCTTCAGACTGCCAGCCGCGCGCAAGCCGTCCGCGCCCCGCGGTCTGCCGGTCCGCCACGTACAGCGAGCCGTGCGCGGCCCCGTTCGCAGCCTCGCGCGCGGCCCACAGGTTGGTGGAATCCACTTCCTGCGCATGAAAGATCTTCATTTCTCCAATGTCCATGCGATGAGTATACCTCCTGTTACGCGCGCAAGTCCAGCCGCGCATTTTACAAAGTGGGAAAAATCTGCTATAATTATGCCGATAAGAAAGTAGCATCGGCGCTGCGCCAGCCGCAAGCGCCTTGATTATGCGTATTTTTATAGGATATAGGAGGACCCGGCATGTACATGAGACCCTTTGGAAAACTCGGCTTCGACGTATCCACCTTTGGCATGGGCGCTATGCGCCTGGGCCAGCTGCCAGGGGGCGGCGGCATCGATTACGACCTTTCCACCCGTGTGATGCGCGCCGCGGTGGATCGCGGCGTCAACTACTTCGACACCGCGTACGTATACCACGGGGGCTTTAGCGAGGTAGCGGTCGGCAAGGCGATGGCGGATGGGTATCGCGACCGCGTAAAGATCGCGACGAAGCTCGCCGTGTGGCAAAACGGGCCGAACGAGTATGAGAAGCAGCTGGACATTTCGCTTCAGCGCCTCGGCACCGATCACATCGATTTTTATCTGTTCCACGCAATTGACGAAGAGCGTTGGGAAAAGTTCGGCGATGCCGTGGCAAGATTCATGGACAAAATGGTGAAGAAGGGCAAGATCCTCTACCCGTCCTTCTCGTTCCACGACAGCCCCGAACTCTTCAAAAAGGTGATCGACGCGTACGATTGGAAGATGGCGCAGGTGCAGATCAACCTTCTGGATGAAGAGGCCCCGTACAACGCGTCGCTCGAAGGCGTCAGGTATGCCGGCAAAAAGGGCGTACCCATCGTCGTAATGGAGCCGCTGCGCGGCGGTTCGCTGGCGCTACCTCCCCCTGCGGATGTCAAGGCATTGTACGATGCGTTCCCGGTGAAGCGCTCGCATGTAGACTGGGCGTTCCGGTATACGTACGACATGCCCGAAGTGGCGACGATCCTCTCGGGCATCTCCTCCATGGAGATCCTTGAGGAAAACCTTGCGATATTCTCCAACGCGAAACCCAACTGCATGGACGCGGCCGAGCGCGAGCTGATCGCCAAGGTGCGCGCGGCGTATCAATCCCGCATTAAGGTCGGCTGCACGGGCTGCGAATACTGCCTGCCCTGCCCGCAAAACGTAAAAATCCCGAACATCTTCCGCGGCTACGATCAGGCGAATGTGTTCGGAGACAAGGCCCGCTACCAGCGCGAATATGAAAACATCGCCAAGGCCGACGGCGGGCAGGATCAGTGCATCGAATGCGGCGCGTGCGAATCGCAGTGCCCGCAGAAGATCAAGATTATCGAAAAGCTCAAGGAAGCTGCCGCCGCGGTATAAATCCATCGATAACATCGCAAATCGCCCGCGCCTTGCAAGAAGGCGCGGGCGATGCCATTTTTAGCGAAATATCCCTTGAGTTTGCATGTTTACACGACATCAAAGCAGAACGGATGACCCTCCGGATCGAGCATGACGGCCCAATCCCCATATTGGTTTTCAGCCTTTTTCGCGCCGAGGCTTACGGCATAGTCGATCCATTCGCGGAGCTTTTCTTTCTCCATGCTAAAGTCGACGTGCAACATTTGCTGTTGCCTGCCGCTCTCTTCGGGCCATACCGGAGGAACATAATCGTCGTTCCGTTGAAAACCTATGTTCACATTGCAATTTTCCGATAGTATGATGACGAAATCGTCTGTGACATACCCTTTATGCCAACCCAGTAATTCCGCATAAAAACCGGAAAGGGCGGCAGGGTCTTTGCAGTCTATAACTACTTTGTCAAAGTTGATTGTACCGATATTTCCCATTTTTTCTCCTTTTTATATCGCCCGCATACTACAACATAAAAAAATGCCGACGCGGGCGTTTAGTTAAAAACCACCATACCTATGTGCGCAATGCTCTTCATAAAACCACTTCCCGTCCCAATAAGATAAGCATATCGTAACATAATTCATGGAAGCAGTAAAGATAAGGGGATGCCGCCGGCGCCGAAATGGGCATGCACGCTGCCTGCTTGCCCTTCAAATAATCGGCTTGCCTATTTTCATATCCGCGCGCCACTGGGGCGGCTTATCGTCGCTTCCCCAATATTCATCAAGCTTCATAATTTTTTCGCCTTCGAACTCAAAAAACGACGTGGCATGGAAGGAGCTATTCTCTTCTTTTAACGCCACTTTCACCACTGAAATCGCGATGTTTCCAATGCCGACCAACTTTTCGACGGTGATTTGCCAGTCTCCCGGGTATTTACTGTTGGCCAAAATAAATTCTTCCACCGAAAAGCATTCGTTTGTGTTATGCCAGTTGATCGTGGCGGTATCGGAGAAATAATACGGAAGGTTGCTCCAATTTTGTCGATCGATATCGCCCCATAAATCCGATACAAGTTTTTCCGGTTCCATGCGCCCCTCCACAAATAAAGACTTATGCATTATCGCGATTTGCCCGGCTTTCAAAATACAGCGAGTCGTCGCCCCGGCAAGGGTTGCCTATTTCCCTCTTCGCTCGCGCAAGCTATGGGGCCACCACCTTGCCTTCCAAAAAAGACAACACTTTTTCACAATACTCGGCATCCAAGTCAACATGCTCAAGATCGTGGTTTAAAACAATGAAATGCCCTGTCAAATCAGATTCCCGGAGCCAACCCTCGCATTGATCGGGCGCCGCCGCGAGTAAGCGGTTCATATTTTCATACGACACCTGCGGGTCAAACGCGCTTGCGATGAAGAGTGCAGGTCGTCGCCCAATATTCTCCACTTGCTCAATCGGCCGAAGCTCATGAACTTTATCGCCAAAGTTGGCCTGCAACGCCACCCGAATAAGCGGCTTTTCGATGGCACATATGAAACCCGGAATATGATATTGTTTCATCGTGTCGATAACGACATCTTCAAAGCTGGAATATGCGGACATGGCAATGAGTCCGTCGATTTCATCCATTTGCCCAAAGGCGTTCACGGCAATAGCGCCCCCCATGGAGACGCCGTGAATTACAATCGGTACATCGTTATATAGCTCCTTTTGCCGAATATAATCTACAACGGCTTTTACGTCCGCAACTTCTTCATATCCAAGGCACACTCTATCCCCATCGCTCTTTCCATGTCCCCGCACTTCTAAGAGAAACGATGCATATCCGTTGTTTTGCATCCATTTGGCATGCCCGTAGAAGTATGTAACAGAGGGCTGCCGAATGCCGGACAGATAGATGACAATGGCCTTCGGCTTCTCAGCCGACACTTCGGATACCCAAATATGGTAACCATCCTGCGTTGTAAGCATCATATCATTGGATACCAGATCAAAATCCGATGCGGCGTACAGCTTCTGAAGCGGATGGTTTTCATCGACGCCATATTCAACATGCCCACCGATAATAAACCATATGGCTATAGGCGGCACGATGAATAATATTACTACAAACAAAGCAGCCAGCGTCAGCAAAATTCGCACAATAGGCTTTCTTATTTTTTTACCCATCGTTTCCTCCTCGTCGTTTTTAACACTATTTTGTACGCATCCAAAGTTTCGCCTGCTGCAAAAGCTTTGTATAGAGATAGATATCGCGGGTTGAAAACGAATCTTCGTGGATTTTCTCAACCGGAAACCATGCAACGGCGCTGTTTTCATCGGGTTTCACGGTCGGCAGCTCTTTTTCATCCGAAATCAGTATATAGGCTATGGAAAGGTGAAGATGGCTATTGACGTAATGGCCCTTCTTAACGTGGCCATAGACAGATAAAACATCAATGGATGCGATTTCGCTCGAAAGCGGTTGAGCATTGACCCCCGTCTCTTCCATAGCCTCTTTGACTGCCACATCCAAAAGGTTGCCGTTCCCATCCGCATGGCCGCCCGTCCACGCCCAGGTATTTCTGATATTGTGGTGTACCATCAGAACCTTGCTAAGCGCATGGTTCACAATAAACCCCGAACTGGTGATATGCGCTATTTCATTTTCCCTCAAAAGGATATTGTGCGGAAACAGCGCCATACAGTCGATGATTATCTTTTTATCTTGCATTTCCTGTTCGTTTTTAGAAATGTAATGCACAATTTCTTCTATAAAGCTCATATTGCGCGACACCGCCCCGCGTAAGTTTTGCTGCGCTATCATTATACAGTCTTATAGGTAACGCAGCAAGGCCATGCAAGACGCGTTCTTGCATGGCCTACATTTCATTTAGGGGTCGTCGACAAGAATCGACAGGGCGCTGCGATCATGCGCCTTATCCGGACACTTCCTCCTCGACGCTTCCCACCGATACCTCGTAGGTAATGCGCTCTTCCACCAGGCCGTCAGCAAGCTCCTTCTGATATATTCTGCTTTGCAGCCTTCCTTTGAGGTGAATCGCGCTTCCGGCTTCGAGGCCTGCGCATGCGCGCGCCTGTTTGCCCCACGCGATGCACGGCACGCAATCCTTCTTTCCGTGCGGCCGCTCCACCGTCACCAGCAAATCCGCAATCTCCCTGCCGAGCGGCGTCATGCGCAGGGAAGGGTTGCGCAAAAGCGAGCCGGCAATTTCCACCTCGTTGACGCCCTCGCCCACCGGCGAGCCGACGGAGCGGACGAACACCATCAACTGAAGCCTTACGCCCCCTTCGCCCACGCGGCGATAAGAGCGCACCTGCCCCTCGATGCATGCCTCGGCGCCCGGCTGAAGGCGGGCGACAAACTTGCCCGGGGTAATGAACGGCAGTCGGTCCACCGTGCCGGATAACCTGGGAACCTCGAATGCGCCCTGAAAAAAGTGCTCTCCGTATAGCTCGTGGCTCAGATGGGGCTCTTCCGCCACTACGCCGGATAATACCACGCGACTTATATCCATGCTACTGCCCCGCCTTATGCTGGCAGCCGGCGTGATCGATAAAAGTTTCGCCCTCCAGCAGTATTTGCGATACCGGCACGATGCGGTACCCTTGCGCGATCAGCTGATCGAGAATTTGCGGCAGCGCTTCGACGATATAATCGCTGTTGTTGTGAAACAGCACGATGGAGCCCGGCTTTGCATTTTGCGTTACGCGCTCGACCATGGGCTTGACGCCGTAACTCTTCCAATCCAGCGAATCGACATCCCATTGGATGACTTCATAGCCCTGTTCCCTGGCGGCGGTAATCACCTCGCCGTTATAATCGCCGTAAGGAGGGCGAAAAAGCGTGGTAGGCACGCCGGTGAGTTCTTCGATTTTATCGGAGCACTTTACAAGCTCGCCGATCATCTGATCTTTGGAAAGCTTCGTCATATACGGATGCGTCGAGGAATGGTTGCCGATTTCGTGCCCCGCGGCGTGGATGAGCTTTACGTCTTCCGGATACGCATCCACCCAATAGCCCACGAGAAAGAACGTGGTCTTAATATCGTACGTATCGAGAATTGCCAGGATATCCTGAGTTTTTTCATCTCCCCACGCGGCGTCAAAGGAAATGGCGATGGTCTTGTCGTCCCTGTCGACGCTGTAGACCGGCAGCGGCTTTTTAGCCGGAGACGGGGCGAAAACCGGAGCCGCATCCGGTACAAGCACCCGGACGTAGGCGAGCGATATCAGCGCGATGCACAGCACCAGCGCCGTGCGGGCGACGATCTTTTTCGGCACGATCAAAACGCGCATGGCCATCCCTCCGATATCGGTTGTACACGATATCCTATGTGGACGGCCCGCGCGAAATTACCCGCGGATATGGGAAAAATCATCGGTATCGACTGAAAGACGGATTAAGACGCCTAGGTAAGCGCCGATTAAAGGAGGGGGGCGGGTTTGCGAGAAATTTTTGCGGCCCGCACGGAGCCGGAGCGAGGCCGTAGCCAGCAGCTACGCCGAGCGGAGAGCGACAAAGCACGCCGTAAAAAGATCCGCAAAGACGTGCCGCCCGAATTTATCAGTGGTTACCTAAAATGCGTGCCTTTCCATCCACTTTGCGACACCGTTATGGTCGTTGGAATCGATCACGGCGGTGGCAATCTCCTTTAATTCCGGCACGGCATTGGACACCGCATATTTTTCGTCCGCCACGGAAAACAGCGACATATCATTCCGGCCATCGCCAAAGGCAACCAGCTTATCGCAGCCGAGCATGGCCTTGAGCTTAAGCGCGGCATTTGCCTTTGTCGCTTTTGCAGGCAAGATATCGCACCAACAAGTGCCGGAATAGACCTCTTTTTGGCAAATGCAGCTGAAACGGTTATCCGACCCAAAAATTGTGCCGATAGGGCGCAAAGCATCTTCCTCCTCCATGCAGGTAAAGCGGAAAATGTCGCCCGCATACAGCTCATCCACAGATTCGACTTCGCGGCGGCGGGGGTCTCCCACCCTATTGTCGAGATAGCTTCTCATCGCGGAGCTTACGTTTTGCGTGATGTAGGTAAGCCGCTCCACGCCGCCGATGTAGGCATTTATGATGGGATAGATATGGTGCGCGGTAAGAATTTCGGCGGCAAATTCAACTTCATCCGCCGTGAAATAGTTCGCCAGTAAAACTTCGCATGTCGTGCTCCTTACGATAAATGCTCCATTGCAACATATCACGGGAAATTCCGCGTTGAGTCCATCGGTTACCTTCGACGCGGTAACGATGGATCTCGCCGTCGCATAGGAAAAGAAGCCGCCGGCCTTGACGAAACGATTGACTGTGTTTGCGGTATATTCCGACACACGCTCGTTTGAGCGGAGCAACGTCCCATCAAGATCGGAAAGATACAGAGTCTTCATAGCGCGCCCTCACATAATATAGATTCTTCGCATGGCCGCCGGGCTGTTCCCCAATTGGCATATCCTCAGGGCTCCTCGCCTCTTCCATCGCGGCAAAAAGGACATCCCGCATCTGCGCAAACGTGCACGCCGCGTGCAACGCGCGCCTAAGGGCGGCTCCGCCGCGCATGCCGCTTACATACCACGCGGCGTGCTTGCGCATTTCGGGTATAGCCACCCTTTCCCCCTTATACGCGCACAGCATGCCCGCATGGCGCAGCGCGGCCTCAAGCCTTAATCGGGCGTCGATATCCGGCTCGGGTTCCCTGCGCAGCGATGCCTCGATGCGCCCAAACACGAACGGATTGCCCAGTGCCCCGCGGCCGATCATCGCCGCATGGCAGCCCGTGTGCCGCATGACGGAACGAAATGACGCGACATCCCGTATATCCCCGTTGGCGATTACCGGAATGGAAACCGCACGTGCGACCTGGGCGATCGCATCCCAATCCGCCTGCCCCGCGTACATCTGCGCGCGGGTTCTGCCGTGCACGGCGATGGCCGCGACGCCGGCATCCTGCATGCGCAGCGCAAAATCCACATAGCAGCGCGACGCCTCATCCCACCCAAGCCTCATCTTTACCGTAACCGGCAGCGCCGAGGCCTTTACAGCCTGACGGGCTATGCATGAGGCAAGCTGCGGGGTGCGCATCAGCGCGCTTCCCTCTCCCCCGCCGGTGATCTTGGGCGCGGGGCAACCCATGTTCAGATCGATCGCACAAAACGGCCCGCGGGAAAGCTCTCGCGCGGCGCGCGCAACGATATCCGGCTCGTGCCCAAAGATCTGCGCGGCGAGCAGCTCGCCGGGCGCCGCATCCAAAAGGCCGTCGCCATAGGCGAGCGCGTTGGCCCCGCCTCTACGCTCGAGCGACATGCAAAGCCCCTTTGCGCTGACCATCTCGGTCACCGCAAAGGGGCATCCGTATTCCCTACACAACGCGCGAAACACGCGGTCGGTCACCCCGGCCATCGGCGCCAACACCGCGCGACCGCGGATGGCCGCAAGAAACGAGGCCGTCACGTGGCGTCATCCGTTCCGGTGGCTGCATCCGTCGGGCTTGCCAAAGGCGAGGAAGAAACCGTAGGCACAGGCGGGGGGCTAGCGATCGATGTCGCCTGCGGCGTGCGGGTAGGCAAGGGCGATACGGCCTCGACAAGCTGCATGCCGGAGATCTTCCAGCGCCCGTCAATCTTGGTGAACGTCAGCTTATAGCGGCCGTCCTGCCACGCGGGCGGAAGAATTTTGCCGGGCGTATTGCGCTGCGCTTCCGTCTGCTTGGAAACCGGCAACTCGCCGTCGATCGCCGGAATGTGCTCTACCAGCGTCACCTCGGCGCGGGTGTCCCAAGGCCAGGTCCACAGCCATTCCACATCCGCGCGGTAGTCGCAGCTTCTTATGGTATAGTCGGTATAGGTGTTCATCTTAAGCAGCGGATCGGTTTCCAACGCGGCCGTGGTGAAAAATTTAGGAAGCTCGGAAGCCTCCTCGAGCCCAAGCACAACCTCGGCGCGCATGTTCATGCCGTCGTTTGCTACGATATAGACATTAGAGGCGTCCATCGCAAACGTAAACGCGATCACCAAAAGGGCGCCGACCAGCAAGATCAGCACAAGGTTTTTCAGAACAAAAACCATCAAACGCAAAAGGTATTTCACAAAACCCAACCCTCGTGACGCCGACCCTCATCCCTCGATCATCGCCTTGAGCGCCCCGAGGGCGTCGCGCACGCCGCCCACTTGGTGGATCAGCCCGCAGTCGACGGCCTCCTGCCCCATCAGCACGGTGCCGGTGTCGTTGTTGATGTCTTCCGAGCGCATCAGCAAATCGAAATACTGCTCCCGCGTGGTGCGGCTGTGCGTCGTCACGAATTGAACGACGCGCTCCTGCATTTTGTTCATGTATTCGTATGTTTGCGGCACGCCTACGATCATGCCGGTAACGCGTATCGGGTGCACGGTCATGGTGGCGGTGGGCGCGATGAACGATCTGCGCGCAGCGACTGCCAACGGCACGCCGATGGAGTGTCCGCCGCCCAACACCAGCGATACCGACGGCTTTTCCATGCCGGAGATCATCTCGGCGATCGCAAGCCCCGCCTCGATATCCCCGCCCACGGTATTGAGGATAACTACGAAGCCCTTCACGGTCTCCTCTTGCTCGATGGCCATTAAAAGCGGCAAAATATGCTCGTATTTCGTGGTCTTTTGCTGGGGCGGCAACGCCATATGTCCTTCAATTTGCCCTACGATCGTCAGGCATTGCACCGGGCTACCGCCGGGCATATTGGGCGCGCCATAGTTTTGAATCGCCTGGATATCCTGCTTTTCCTCGGCCGCACCGGGCAATTGTACATCGGGCGGTTGCCCTTCGGTCATCGTCACGTGCGCATCGCCTCCCTAAGCTGCATCATCGTTTTCCTCTTTGTGGCGAGGTTCGGTTAAAGGTTGCCCTTCGGAGCGGGAAACTATCACGCACCCTAAAAAAAGTCTGAGGCTGCGCACAATGCGCCGCCCCAGACTGGCAATTTCCCTCGTCGTGCTTTTTCGGCGGGGGTCTCACGGGGGATACGCGTACCCCCCGTGCCGTTTTTCCGTGCCGTTATGCGCCGCTTGCGTACCCTTCCCTATCCGTATTGCCCTTTTGCCGCTCAAAATTCTCGCTGTTTTTTTCGAGGTACATATCGTGCAGTTCCTGCGCGGTCATGCCCATTTTCAAGCACATGCTCGTAAAGAAGTGCAAAATATCCACGAGCTCTTCCTTAATGCGGCGCTCGTCAATCGGCTTTTCGTCCTTCCACCACTTGAAATTGACCTCGTCGAGCAGCTCGGCAAGCTCCGACAGCATCGCCAACGTCTCCCGCTGAATCCACACGTCGGCAGGAATATCGTGAAGGCCGCGCCTTAGGGCAAGGTCGTCGTCGAATCGCTTTTGCAAAGAGAAGATCATATCGAGCTTATCCATCTTCAGCCTCCGATCGCGGAAAAGTCAAGCTTGACATCCGGCCCCACGCAGCTGGCGCTGTACGGGGCTGTGAGCAGAGCCTTAGCAATGCGCATCACGTCGTCCTTGGTGACGGCGTCGATCTTCGCAAGCACCTCGTCCTCGGTCTGCGTGCGGTTAAGAATCAGTAGAGAGCGCCCAATGGCCGTCATCCTGGCGGATGTGGATTCCTGCCCGAGCGTATAGCCGCCTTTGAGTTGCTCGCGGGCGTCGGAAAACTCCTGCTCCGCGATGCCTTCCTTCAAAAACTTGTGGATTTCCTCGCCGATCATGCCGATCACCGTTTGCGCGTTGCGCGGCGCGGTGCCCGCGTATACCGCAAACATGCCGCAGGGCGTGTAGGAAGAGGGATAGGAATACACCGAGTACGCCATGCCGTTTTCCTCTCTGATGCGCTGGAACAGCCGGGAGCTCATGCCGCCGCCCAGCACGTTGTTGAGCACAGACAGGGCGTAGGCGTCGTCCTCGCCGTGCTTGATGCCCGGAAATCCGATGCAAATGTGCGTCTGCTCAATCGGCTTTTCCCGCACGATGATCTCGCGCTTGCCCATGTCACCCTCGAGGCCTCCGGTTTCGGCGCTTCCGGTCGCCCACCCGCCAAACAGATCGCCCGCCAGCGCGCGGACCCTATCCATTTCGTAATTGCCTGCCACGGAAAGCACCGAGCTGCCCGGCCTATACCGCTGGGCCATAAAGGCCTTAAGGCCTTCGGGGGACGCCTTTTCGATGTTTGCAACCGGCCCCAAGATCGTGCGCGCAAGCGGATGTACGCCAAAGTGAGCGGCGGCCAGCAGCTCGTGCACAAGATCCTCCGGCTGATCCTCCACCATGGAGATCTCCTCGCCGATGACCGACTTTTCCTTTTCCATTTCGCCCGCGTCAAACGTGGCGTGCAGCGCAAGGTCTGCGATCAGATCCATCGCCAAGGGAAGGTGCTCGTCCATTACCTTTACGTAATAGCAGGTGCATTCCTTGGAGGTAAAGGCGTTCATCTGCCCGCCTATCCTATCCATTTCCTCGGCAATTTGCCGCGCGGTGCGCTTGTCCGTCCCCTTAAAGAGCATGTGCTCGATGAAGTGGCTATAGCCGTTGCTTTCGTCCTGCTCGTTCACCGAGCCGTTGCGCACCCACAACCCCACCGACACCGAGCGGAAGTGCGGTATCTTTTCCCCTATGACAGTCAGGCCGTTGCCCAGGATATCTTTATCGTACACCTGCCGTTTCCCTCCTGCGTATGTCATCTTGGGTATCATCCCTCCTTCTTCATGTTTCATGCGGTATGCGGGGAACATCCCCAAACAAAGAACAAAGGGGCCGGCAATATATCCGGCCCCGCTCTTACAAATATTTAGTCTCTGCGCGGCCCCCTGTCGCGGTTAAAGCCTCCGCGCCGGTCGCCCATCGGCGGGCGGTCGGGGCGCGGCGGACGCGGGCGCTCGGGGATGTCGATATCGGCCCTGGCAAGGTTTACCCTGCCCTGCGGGTCGATTTCGATCACCTTTACGGTCATCTCGTCGCCGATGTTGACGACGTCCTCCACCTTTTCCACCCGCTCGGCGGACAGGCGGGAGATGTGGATCATGCCATCCTTGCCGCTGGTAAGCTCGACAAACGCGCCGAAGCTCATGATGCGCACCACCTTGCCGGTGTACACGTCGCCCACCTGGATGTCGCGCACGATGCCGTCGATGATTTTACGGGCCTTCTCGCCGGATTCGGCATCGTTAGACGCGATGAACACGCGGCCGTCGTCCTCGATGTCGATCTTGACGCCGGTGTCGGCGATGATCTTATTGATCACCTTGCCGCCGGTGCCGATCACCTCGCGAATCTTATCCGGATGAATGGTAAAGGTGATGATGCGCGGCGCGCGCGGCGAGAGCTCGGCCCTTGATTCGGGCAGCGTTTTGAGCATTTCGCCAAGGATGTGCATGCGACCTTCGTAAGCCTGCGCAAGGGCTTGCTTAAGGATCGGCTCGTCGATGCCCTTGATCTTGATATCCATCTGGATGGCGGTGATGCCGTCCTTAGTTCCAGCCACTTTAAAATCCATATCGCCCAAGAAATCTTCCAGGCCCTGGATATCGGTGAGCACCGCTACCTTGTCGGACTCCTTGATCAGCCCCATCGCGACGCCCGCGACCGGCGCCTTAATCGGCACGCCCGCGTCCATCAACGAAAGGGTGGAGCCGCATACCGACGCCATGGACGTCGAGCCGTTGGAGGAAATGGCCTCGCTGACGAGCCGAAGCGCGTAGGGGAACGTCACCTCGTCCGGAATCATCGGCTCGAGCGCGCGCTCGGCAAGGGCGCCATGGCCGATTTCGCGGCGACCGGGGCTGCGCAGCGGGCGCGCCTCGCCGGTGGAAAACGGCGGGAAGTTATAGTGATGCATGTAGCGCTTGGTGGTTTCGGGGTAGATGTTATCGAGCATCTGCGCCTCGGAGAGCAGGCCCAGGGTTACGATGTTTACCACCTGCGTCTGGCCGCGGGTGAACACCGCGCTGCCGTGCGGGCGCGGAAGCAAGCCCACCTCGCACCAGATCGGGCGCACCTGACGGGTGTTGCGCCCGTCGGGCCGCACGCCGTTTTCGATAATATTTTTGCGCATAACTTCTTTGTTGAGCGAATAGAGCGCATCGCCGATGAAGCCCGCACCGTCGGGATATTTGGGGGCAAAATGCTCCAGCGTCTCTTTTTTGACGACGTCTTCCCTCTCCTGGCGCTCCTCGCGCTCGGTGGTGGAAAACGACCAAACGACTCTGTCGTACGCGAACGCGCGGACATCCGCCGCGATATCCTCGGGAACGAGCACATAGTCGAACACGCGCTTTTCTTTGCCGATTTCGGCGACGATCGCATCCTGGAACGCGACGATCTTTTTAATCTCTTCATGCGCGAACAGGATGGCCGCGAGCATCGTATCTTCGCTGACTTCCTTAGCGCCGGCCTCCACCATCATCACCGCGTCGCGCGTGCCGGACACCACCAGGTGCAGCGGGCTTGCCTTGCGTTGCGCGGCATCGGGGTTGACGATGAAGCCGCCCTGCTCGTCCATGCCGATAAGCACCGAGCCCGTAGGGCCTGCAAACGGAATTTCGCTGACGCACAGCGCGACGGAAGAGCCGATCATCGCGGGGATTTCGGGGGTCGCGTCGTCGTCGGAGGAGAGCACCTCGCACACGACGTTCACATCGTTGCGGAAGCCCTTGGGAAACAGCGGCCGCAGCGGCCTGTCGATGAGGCGGGATGTCAAAATCGCCTTTTCTGAAGGGCGGCCCTCTCTCTTGATAAAGCCGCCGGGGATCTTGCCCACCGAATACATCTTTTCTTCAAAATCGCAGCCGAGCGGGAAAAAGTCGATGCCGGGGCGCGGGGTTTCGGATACGGTGACCGCCGCAAGAATGGCGTTGTCGCCATAGCGCACCAGCACGGAGCCCGCCGCCTGCTGCGCGTACTTGCCGAATTCAAGCGTCAGGGTGCGGCCTCCCAGTTCCATGGAATAGCTCTTTGGTTTCATTGTTTTCTCCTTTCGCACGTACATGGGGATCGCATGCCCGTGCGCGAGGTTTGCCCGGGCAAGAGATTTTCTCTTGCTCCGGCAAACCCCACGCGCGTCGCAGACATGCGGGATGGGAAAAGGGGTTGACGGCTTATGTCAACCCCCAACGCGATTTGGTTACCTGCGCACGCCCAGATCCGCTATCAGATCGCGGTAGCGCTGCACGTCGATCTTGCGCAGATAGTCGAGCAATCCGCGCCGCTGGCCGACCATCAGCAAAAGCCCCCGGCGGGAGTGGTGATCCTTCTTGTTGATCTTCAGGTGCTCGTTCAGGTGGTTGATGCGCGCGGTCAGCAGCGCAATCTGCACCTCGGGCGAGCCTGTGTCTCCCTCGTGCCGGGCATGCTTGGCCATAATTTCGGCCTTTTGAACCTTGTCCATAGTGGGTTCACCTCCATAATTTTCGTATCCCCGCAAACCGCGCATGGCGTCTGGAGCGTCGCCACACCCAGCAAGCGGATAAGACCAAGGGCAATTGTACCATGCCCCCCCAGTTTTGTAAACGAAGATTGGGGGCATATTTCATAGCCGAGGCATAGTGCGCGCGAATGGCGCGCAAGGGTAGTACGACAAAAGAGATAGGATATCAGGTCGCCGAAAATGCAAGAAGGTGAAAACTGCCTGCCGCGGGCCGATTTTCACCCTCTCCCCCTCAGTTCATGCGGCCTACCTTGCATCGCCTTGCGCCGCACTGCCCAGCAAGGTTTCAATGTCCGCAAGCGAATCAAATACCCTACCGCGCCTAACCTCCGTGCGCAAGGAGTCGGGCAACGAAAACGGCAAAAGGGTCAGCGTTCGAATAGCAAACCATTCTCCGTCGCCGGTGGCGTTCTGGTATACGATAAGACGCCCGTCCGATTCCTTCAGCAAGTAGTGATCCGGGCAGTACTGTGCTATGTTTCTATCAAGAAGCACGCGCTGAGCAGAAAAAGTGCCTACATCCCAGCCGGAAAACTCGCGAGAAAACCTGGAAAGATCCATGCCGATAAGCCGGGGTTCCGCCAGAGCGGTAAACCGCTTTTTGTGCCCGCACACCGTATAGTGCGTATCGCGGTAGATGAGGCAGCCGCCGCGCACCGTCACATAGGGCTCCACTTCGATCGGATGTGCCAGCGCGAGCCGCGCCGACACGAGCGCCACGATCAAAAGCGCGGGCATCGCCAAAACCAGCGCATATCTCTTTCGCACGACTCTCCCCCCAAAGTGCGCAAAATGCCCAAGAAGGGCGCCGGCGCACTACTAACAAGTTTACCATTTTACTCGAAAGTATGCGGATTGCCGCACAGCGAAGCGACGTTGTGATATACTATGTAAAATAATGAAACTGGGGGCGACGTCCGTGCACAATCTGCCGACGCTCATCGCCTATGCGCACAAGTGCTTGCAGCCCATACCGCATTCCAGCAAGAAGCCGCAAAAGTTTCCGTTTCGCGATCGGTACCATCATACGCTCAGGGTGATGGGCTGGTGCGAAAGGCTGCTGGGCCAGGTTCCCGCGCAGGAAAACATCGTGCTTGCGGCGGCTGCGCTACACGACATCGGTTATGCGGTCAGCGCCGAGGATCACGCGGCACACGGCGCCCAGATGGCCGAAGCGTTTTTGCGCAGCCAGGGTTTTGAGGTATCTTTTGTTGCGAACGTCGCGGATCTCATCGCTCGCCACAGCGATAAGCAACTGCCGATCGACAAGATGTCCAACGAGCTGATCGTACTGCAGGATGCGGACTGCTTAGACGAAATCGGCGCGATGACAGTTTTGTGGGATGCTCTGGCTGAAGGCGCGCTCGAGGAGCAGGGGTACGAAAAGGCCTGCCTTCGCATCGAAGAATCCTACCGGCGACTGCGCACGCGGGGCCGGGTGCTCAAAAGCTCATACGGGCAGCAGCTTTATTTAGAACGTTTCGGCGTGCTGCGCAAATTTATCGAGCAGGCGAAGTACGAATTGTTTATGCCGCCCCATGCCGCCGCCTGCATTGCGGAATCGCTGCCCGGCGCAGTGGGCGCGAGCGCCGTTTTGCCACGGAAAGAATAGGCGGGGTTGGTCGCAATGCAAACAGGCCCTTCGGCAAACCGCTTTGCCGAGGGCCTGTTTTTTCTCCGACGGATCGTTTTGGGCGATCAAACTTCAGGATGTTTGCCCGAAGGTATGGCGGTGCGGCCACGAGGCATTGTCTGGAAAACATCCAAATGCAGACATTCTCACCGAAGCATGGGCAACATAGCCCCTATCGGCGCCCAAATCGAAACCCCATACCGGCTTTAGCGCCACGCCGGAAGCAAAAGTTTCACTCCTCCGCCCACCCCTTCGCCCTGTCTATCGCGCGTTTCCAACCGCGAATCTTTTGCTCGCGCGCGGAGGCATCCTTAGCGGGCTCAAACGCCGTATCCTGCTGCCACAGCGTGGAGAGCTCATTCTTGCCGCTCCACACCCCGGCCGCCAGCCCGGCCAGATAGGCCGCGCCCAGCGCGGTGGATTCCGTGATGCGCGGGCGCACGACGCGTGCTCCTAAAATATCCGCCTGAAACTGCATTAAAAAATTGTTGGCGCTCGCGCCGCCATCCACGCGCATTTGTGCGATGGGGATGCCGCTGTCCGAGCGCATCGCCTCCACGACGTCCAGCGTCTGCAACGCTATGGATTCAAGAGCCGCGCGCACAATATGCCCCCGACCCGCGCCGCGCGTAAGCCCCACCAGCGTACCGCGCGCATACATATCCCAATACGGCGCGCCAAGGCCGGTAAAGGCGGGCACCAGGTAAACGCCCTGCGCGTCCGGCACCGAAAGGGCCACCTGCTCGCTCTCGGCAGCGGTGGAAATGAGCTTGAGCTCGTCTCTAAGCCACTGCACCACCGCGCCCGCCACAAAAATAGAACCCTCCAGCGCAAATTCGCGCTTCCCCCCGATGGACCAGGCGACGGTTGTGAGCAGGTTGTGGGAGGATTCCACCGGCCGCTCGCCGGTATTCATCAGCAAAAAACAGCCCGTGCCGTAAGTATTCTTCGCCATGCCCTTCTCAAAGCACGCTTGCCCGAACAGCGCGGCGTGCTGATCGCCGGCGATGGAGGCGATGGGGATCTCCCTGCCCAGCACATCGGCGGCGAGCATGCCCGCCAAGCCGCTGGAGGAGACGATCGCGGGCAGCACCGCGCGCGGCACGTCCAGCATGCGCAAAAGCTCATCGTCCCAATCGCCGGAATGGATATTATAGAGCATCGTGCGGCACGCGTTGGTGTCGTCGGTCACGTGCGCATGCTCCTTAGTCAGGTTCCATATCAACCATGTATCCACCGTGCCGAAGCACAGCTCCCCCGCCTCGGCGCGGGCGCGGGCGCCCGGCGCGTTGTCCAAGATCCAAGCGACCTTGGTGCCGCTAAAATAGGCGTCGGGCACAAGGCCGGTTCTTTGCCTTGCGTTTTGCGCCATTCCCTCGCCCTTGAGCCTCTCGATCCTGTCCGCGGTGCGTCTACACTGCCAAACGATGGCATTATAGATGGGCTTGCCGGTCGCGCGCTCCCAAATCACCGTCGTTTCGCGCTGGTTCGTCACGCCGATGGCCGCAATATCCTGGGCCGCTATGCCGGTTTTTTGCACGGCATAGCGCAGCGCTTCCTTTTGCGAACGCAAAATCTCGAAAGGATCGTGCTCCACCCAACCCGGCTGCGGATAGATTTGCGGAAACTCAATGCCGTGCGAGCCGACAAGCCGTCCGTGTGCGTCGATGACGACGGCTCGCGAGCTCGTCGTGCCCTGATCCAGGGCTACGATGTACTTCATATGGCTACCTCCTCGCCCTACTTAACAATTTCATCCCCATTATAGCAAACACCCGGAGTGTGAGGATAGTAGTGCGATAATCTTTGTCAATACGCGCCGCACGGGCATACAATGGGGTGAGCCCATCGCATCAAGGAGGAATCTGCATGGATAAGCTGGGTACATACGCGCTGGTTGCGGCGCTCAAGGAGATATCGAAAAAGACTACGCCTCAGCCCGCGGCAAACGAGCGCTGGATCTCCTTACGCAGCTGCATGAAGGAGCTTGGAGAAACCTCGTTGGAGCCCGCACCGGTCCCTGCGAGGGAGGCGGAGCCCTTCTCCGCTCCAACAGGCTCCTCGCCGCTTTCCACGACCCCTAAGCGGCGCGACTTTTCCTACATACGCCAGATCGACCAGCGCCACCAAAGCGCGCGCAAGAGCGGCAACTGATCTTCGCCCTACAATACCATCCACCGTGACGTCAAAAAAGTGGCTTATGCCACTTTTTTGACGTGTAACTCCGGTATATCAAGGCTAAGGCGCGCAATCCGATCAGCCGCACACCAGAGGAACCAATTCCAGAGGCCCGACAATCTTTCCGTCTTTGTAAACGCGCATGTTGCCGGCGGAGATTTCGTCGATCAGCGCCACCTTACCATCGATTCGACCGAACTCAAGCTTGATATCGTACAGCTCCATGCCTTTTTTCGCGAGCTCGTCCTTCACCATGCGGGAGATCTTCTGCGTAAGCGCCTTGAGCTCTTCATATTCGGCATCCGTCAAAATACCCAGCATGCTCAGCGCGTCCTTGGAGATCGGCGGATCCTGCCGCTCGTCGTCCTTAAGCGTGATCTCGACAAACGCGTCGAGCGGCTGCCCCTCCTTCGCATAAGCGCCGTAGCGCCGCATGAAGCTGCCCACCGCGCGAAAGCGGCATATGACCTCCAGGCCGCCGCCAAACATCGTAGCCGGGCGCACGGTCATGGTGGCGTTATCAAGATCGGCCCTTACGTAGTGCGTCGGAATGCCCGCCGCCTGAATCTTGCGGAAAAAATAATCCGTCAGCCGCAGGCCGCCCTTGCCCAGGCCCTCGATGGACAGGCCCACCGTGTTGGCGCCGGGGTCGAACACGCCGTTTTCGCCAGTCGCGTCGTCTTTGAACTTCAGCAGATAGGTGCCGTCCTCAAGATCGTAGACCGTCTTGGTCTTTCCTTCGTACACGTGCTTCATGTTCGCTTCTCCTTTGTGTCCAATCTCCCTGGCCGGCACAAGCGCCGCATGGGGTAACGGGGTTCGAACCTATGCCCGGAACGCCATTATACTGCAAAAAAATCCATGAAGTAAACCGGCCTGCGAAAAAATCTCGCGTATTCTTGCGCAAATGCTGAATTCTTCCATTCATACCTTGGCAAATTTCCACACAAGCTACGAAAAAAGAACAGGTGATGAATATGCGCAAACGCATCGCGCTCTTTGTGCTGGCCGCCGTGCTGCTGGCCGGCATCCCCACCATGGCCGAGGCCGCGTCGCTCGCCTGGGGCTCGACCGGCGAGCAGGTGAGGCAGGTACAGCAAAAGCTCAAACAGTGGGGCTATTACGACGGCGCGGTGGACGGCGTCTACGGCCAGGGTACCTACAACGCGGTTGTAAAATTCCAAAAGAAAAACGGCCTTACTGCCGACGGCGTGGTGGGGGCAGGCACCGCAGCCGCGATCGGGATTACGCTAAGCGGCACGGGCGGTTCCACAACCACATCCTCGCAGCCTTCGCGCGGCACAAGCAACGGGGATCTTACGCTGCTTGCGCGGCTCGTACACGGCGAGGCCCGCGGCGAGCCTTACAAGGGAAAAGTCGCCGTGGCGGCGGTTGTTCTCAACCGCGTGAAGCATCCCTCGTTTCCCAATACAATCGCCGGGGTAATCTACCAGGCCGGAGCGTTTGACGCGGTGACCGACGGGCAGATCAACCTGAGCCCGGATGCCGAATCCTTACGAGCTGCCCGCGATGCGATGAACGGGTGGGATCCGACCGGGGGCTGCCTTTATTACTACAATCCTTCGACCGCCACCGCATCGTGGATCTGGAGCCGCCAAATCTACATGGTGATCGGTAAACACAACTTCGCGGTATAGGAGGCGCAGGATGCATACGACCATCCGCAAATATCTTCTGCCCGCCGTTTTGATCGTTGCGCTCGTAGCGGCCGTGTGCTGGGCCGTATATGAGCGGCGCAGGCAGGAGACATACCGCACCAATCTCGAAAGCATGTACGAACGCTCGTTTTTCGAGTTGGTGGACAGCGTTGGCAATATGGAGGTGCAACTTTCCAAGCTGCTGATCACCGAAACCCCGGAAATCAGCCTGAACCTCCTGTCCGACATCAGCCATAAAGCGGACGGCGCACAGGCGGCTTTTTCGCTGCTGCCCGCGCGCAATACCGAAGGCACGGCCAAATTCGTCAACCAAATTGGAGATTATTGCCAAAGCCTTTCCCAACGCGTCGCGCAGGGGCAGCCGCTGAGCTCCGAGCAGCGCGATCAACTGCTGACGCTGCGCGACAGGCTCACCACGCTTGGCAACCAAATGCGGGATGTGCAGGCGCAGACGATCTCGGGCGGCGAAAGCTTGTGGAGCGCCGCGTTTCTCACGGCGGGGGAAGATCCGCCCGCCGTCGCGCCGCTGGACGAGCTGAACCACACCGGAGTCGACTACCCTTCGCTCGTATACGACGGCCCGTTTTCCGATGCCCGCGATAACCCGCCCAAGGGCCTGAGCGGCGCGTGGGTAGATTATGCCGAGGCTGAGCGGCTGGCGCGCGCGTTTGTGGGCGAAAGCCGGGTGGAGTGGACGATGCCCTCGTCCGACGGCGCGGGGGATATTCCAACGTTCGGCGTCGAAATGATGCTCTCGCGCGACGGCGTCGTAACCGTGCAGGTGACAAAACAGGGCGGGCACATTTTGTGGATGGTATCCGAGCGGATACCGGATGGCGCCACATACGACATCAACCAGTGCTACGATGCGGCGCTCGCGTTCATGGCCGCTCGAGGCTACCCGGAAGTGACGCTCAGCTACTACCAGGCGTACGACGGGGTGGCGGTGTTCAACCTGATTCCGGTCGAGGAAGGCGTACTTTTGTATCCGGACCTGATCAAGCTGCAAATCTCGATGCAGACGTGCCAGATTATCGGCATCGAGGCGGGCAACTATTTGCGCAACCACGCGCCGCGCGAGCTGCCAAGCGTGAAGGTGACGCTTGAGGAGGCGCTGCTGCTGGCAACGCGGCTGGATGTCGTTAAAACGCAGCTGGCGCTCATCCCAAAGCTCAGCCGCGAGATTCTGTGTCACGAAATCACGGGTACGTTCCTGGGAGATAATTACATTCTCTATGTCGACGCCGAAACCGGCAAGGAGATCGACCTGTTCAAAATTCTGGATACAGATGGCGGGCAGCTGGCGATGTAGGGCTGCCGTAGTTCTAAATCTCTGTGTACAAAAAGCGATGCGGGAGGGCGGTTTTGTGACCGCCCCCCCGCATCGTTCCATTCAAAACCCGCGAACGCAAGGTGACACGCGAAAGCCCGATGATCCGCCTTGGTTAATTTTTGCTTACGCCTATAACATTTCCGCGCTCATCCGTTACATATTTCCCCTTCGACATATCCAAAATGACGTACTCATTCCCCCACTTATCCTGCGTAACGGCGCATTTTCCTATCGGGATATTGAACGGACCGTTCAGTATCTTGCCGCCCGCACGAAGAATTGTTTGCACCGCGTCGGCCACCGAATCCACCTTAAAGTCGACGTTCATCCGCTTTCTGTCGGTCTGTAGTACGACTTCGGCAATGTCGCTCTCCATGCCCAGACCGGCCGAAGTATCAGCGCGCCAGAGCAATTTCAGCCCTAAACCACCACAATAATACTCAATGCCTTCGTTCAGGTCGGAAACATATAGTTCTATGCAATCGACGCTGTGAAATAGGCTCAACACGATGCCCCCTCGCCCATGGTTCTGCTTGTAGCCCCATGATCATAGCACTTTACCGCAACCTGTGGCAATTTTTTAGCTATCGGCATCGCCGTTTTCTTAACCTATGCTCTGCGCTACGCATGGCCTTGTAGGCCCATCCTTCCTCTGCTACAATGGGCCAAACAAAGGAGGAGTGCCCATGGGAGCCTTGCTCGCCGCAACCTGGAAGCCCGCGCTGCCCGCCGTTGTGGCCACCGCGCCGTTGCTTACCCAGGGAACCATCAGCGCGCAGGAAGCTGCGCTGGCCGTGTGCCGCCATGTGGAGGACGACCCTGGGGATCCGTCCGTCGGCTACGGAGGCCTGCCCAACGCACAGGGCGAAATGGAGCTCGACGCCGCGGTTATGGATGGCGCGACGCTGCGCTCGGGCGCGGTGATCGGCCTTGGCGACGTGCGCCATCCGGTGGACGTCGCACACGCGGTGATGGAGCGCACGCCGCACATCGCCCTGGCGGGCCGGGGCGCCGACGCGTTTGCGGCGTCCATCGGCGCGCCCAGAGGCAACATGCTCTCCCCCGAAGCTGCCGAGGCGTATGCCGCCTGGAAGGAAGAGCCCACGTCTCCTTCCGGCAAGGACACCGTGTGCGCCATCGCACTTAATCCTGCCGGACATTTCGCCATCGCGGCATCGACGAGCGGCCTTCGATGGAAGCTGCCGGGGCGCGTCAGCGATACGGCGCTGTGCGGCTGCGGGTTTTACTGCGACGACCGCGTGGGCGCTGCGGTGGCGACCGGCCTTGGAGAGGATATCGTACGCGGCTGCCTTTCCTTCGGCGCGGTGCTCTTGATGGAGCAAGGCGCGTCGCCCCAGGAGGCGTGCGAGCAAATCCTTCTTCGCCTGCTGCGCCGCGTAAAGATCACATCGCAAATCGCCCTGCTGTGCGCCGACCGGCAAGGAAACTTCGCCGCGGCGGCCAACCATGGCGAATTCGTCGTAGCCGCGGGCGGCGCGGGGCTTGCAAGCGGCCTGTTCCCGGCGCGCGTGCTTGCGCCATGATGCGGGCGCTGGCGGCGGCCAAACTTAACTTTGCGCTGGACGTGATCGGAAAGCGCGCCGATGGCTACCACGAGGTCGACATGATTCTACAATCAATTTCGCTGTATGACGAGTTGACCGCCGAGCCTTCGGGCGAGCTTGCGCTGTGGGTGCAGGGCGACGCCCCCGCCGGTGCGGACAACCTCGTACTACGCGCGGCAAACGCGCTTAGGGAGGCCGCCGGTTGCGCAAAGGGTGCATCGCTCCGGCTTACCAAGCGCATTCCTACCGCCGCCGGGCTGGGCGGCGGCAGCGCGGATGCGGCGGCGGCCCTCCAAGTGCTTAACAGATTATGGAGTTGTGGATTTTCAGAGGTGCAGCTTGCGGCAATCGGCGCAAAGCTTGGCTCGGATATTCCGTTTTGCGTGCGCGGGGGCACCATGCGGGCAACCGGAACCGGTATTGCCCTTTCCCCCCTGCCCACCCCCGCGCCCATGGCACTGCTCGTGCTCAGGCCGTGCGACGGCGTCTCCACCCAGGACGTATACGGCGCTCTTAGGCTTCATGAGCCGCGCGACAGAGCGGATATCCCCGCGGCGGCGGCGGCTCTTGACGCGGGCGACCTTCGCGGGCTATGCGCGGCGATGCGCAATTCCCTGGAGGCCGTTACGCTTGCGGTGCGCCCGCAAGTCGGCGAGGCCATCCGCGCTATGCTGGCGCTCGGCGCGCTGGGCGCGCACATGTCGGGCAGCGGCCCTGCGGTGTTCGGCGTCTTCGAAAAAGAGGAGGACGCCGTCAAGGCGCGGCGCGCGCTGGGGGGCGAGGTATGCTTTCCGGTCTCGCGCGGCATCGTTATCGAGCCCGTAAAAGGCGGCAAGCCCTGCTCCCTATGATCCGTTGAGATGGTTTTCAGTCGCAAGGCGGCATAGCGCTGTAATATGCGCACATGCCGCCCTTTTCTTTTCCCGAATGAAAGCGTTATCTTAGCTTCGCGCGCATACAATCGGCATTGTGAGCCCATACTCTTCACGAGGTGAAACGTATGAAAAAGGGGCTCATTTTTATCGCGTGTGCCGCGATATGTCTGGCGCTGTATAGCGTTGGCCGCGAGAATCCAAGCGAACTACAAAAAGCGGTCGATTCCGGGGACATCCTGCGCCTTCACGTGGTTGCGGCCAGCGACGACCCTTACGATCAGGAAACGAAGCTTGCCGTACGCGATGCAGTGCTCGCCTATTGCGGGCCGAAGCTGGAGGCCGCTTCAGGGCGCTCTGCGATGTTAGAGGTCGTCGAATCGGAACTCGCCAACATCGAGCGCATTGCGGGCGAAGCTGCGTCAAAACGCAGCTATTCCGGCCCCGTAACAGCTACCTTTGGAAAATATGCGTTTCCCGAACGGGAATACGCCGGCGAGATCGTGCCGGCGGGAACCTACCAAGCGCTGCGCATCGTTCTGGGTGACGGAAAAGGCGCCAATTGGTGGTGCGTTATGTATCCGCCGCTTTGCTTCGTGGGAGAAAAAGCAGTGGCGCCCGGAGAAAAGATCGAAGTGAAGTTCACTTCTAAAATCGCATCATGGTGGAATTCACGTTCAAAATAACCGACGGCTCAACTCCTCGTCGAGGCACACTTCGCTCTGAACCGCCACCAAGCTGCGGCATGGTGGCGGTTCTGGCGCTTCGTGGCCTCTCCTCTTCCCAAAGAAACTGAGGTTTCTTTGGGATTAAGAAGAACGGGGAACGCGAGCTCCGCGCCTTTCTTCGCCCATCTCACGCCTTAAAATCGCCTCAGCGGTTTTGAGAAAGAGCAGGAGCGACGTCGTCGGGGTACACTGCGCTTCCTCTTCCCAAAGAAACTGAGGTCTTTTGGGAATTAAGAAGAACGGGGGAACGCGCGCCCTTGTTTCCTGCTCCGTCGTTCTTCTTACTCCTCAAAATCGCCTCAGCGGTTTTGAGAAAGAGCAGGTTTCACGCAGCGGCAATTCCCCGCAACATCGCAATGTTGTGGGGAATAGAGCGCAGTGCAAACCGACGACGCGAGCGATACGCAGCCCGCGACGACGAACGACGACGAGTTCGAGCTCCGTTGTTACATTTTGGGAGTATTGGCAAGAACAATCAGCACAATTCATCATTTATTTCTATAAACCGAACTTTTTCGACATTCTACAACACTTTGTCGGATACTTCCCATTTGTGGGACATGATAATCGCCTTTTATAGGCATTTTCCCCGGGAAATGCGCAAGTTTGCCTGAATGGGCAAAACGCTTGATCGCATAAAACGCAAACCCCGCGTCCTTGTGGGGTTTGTATTTTTACAGAAATTGCAGTCACATTTTCTTGCTTGACGGAACGAAGGGGATTCGATAGAATCGTGCCACAATGTTGCGAGGCAAACCTAAAGAAATGCCCGGCCTAAATAAGGAATGTGGAGGGTGAATCATGGACGCTATACGCGTATTGGTAGCCGAAGACAACCAGCCTCTTTGCGAGCAAATGCGGCGCTATTTTGAAACTCAGAACGATATTGAGATCGTAGGCTTTGCTTCGCAAGGGCTGGAGGCCCTTGATATGGTTCGCGCCCTCAAGCCGGATGTTTTGCTGCTGGATATCATCATGCCGGAGATGGACGGATTTTATGTTCTTGAGAAACTCCTAGAGCCGGATATCGAGAAACGGCCCGAAGTTATCGTCATTACCGGGCTGGGCAGAGATGATTTTGTACAGCGGGCCATGAGCCTTGGCGCGCAGTATTATATTGTGAAGCCCTACAAGTTCGAGCTTCTCACAACCAGAATCCACGATATGATGGGCCTGCGCATGCGCAACACGCCGGTTTCCCCCAGCATTCAGCCCGCCTCGGTCCCCTCTTTAGACGAGAAAATCGCCAATATGTTCCTTACGATCGGCGTTCCCGCACATATCAAAGGCTATCATTTTTTGCGAGAAGCAGTGAAAATGGTATTGGATGATCCCACCATGATCAACGCAATCACCAAAGCTCTGTACCCGGGCATCGCAAAGCGTTATGCGACGTCGGCCAGCAAAGTAGAGCGGGCAATCCGCCATGCGATTGAGGTGGCGTGGAGCCGCGGACGCGTTGAAAACTTTAACCAGGCATTCGGCTATATCGTATTCTCGCCCGGCGACAAGCCGACCAACGGCGAATTCATCGCTTTGATTGCCGATAAGCTTTCGATGGAGCGGACAGCGTAACCTCGTCGGTTTGTACTGCGCTTTATTC
Organism: Eubacteriales bacterium; assembly: GCA_031551255.1. Classification (GTDB taxonomy): domain Bacteria; phylum Bacillota; class Clostridia; order Christensenellales; family UBA1750; genus JAVBNW01. Next base: position 26,716 of record JAVBNW010000033.1, read on the forward strand.
TCCACGGTTCTGCGATGCCGTGGAGAATAACCGCTACGTGAAACCTCCTCTTCCTCAAAACCGCTGAGGCGATTTTGAGGATTGAGAACGACGAAGAAAGGCGCAGAGCTCGCGTTCCCCGTTCTTCTTAATTCCAAAGAAACCTCAGTTTTTTGGGGAAGAGGAGATTCCACGAAGCGGACAAGCCCTCATAACACCGTGGTGTTATGAGGGCTTAAAGCGTAGTGCGAATCGACGACTACAGGCCTGCGATTAAATCTTCGAACCTATCGAACTGTTTTGTGAGCAGCTGCTTGCTCACGAGGAACTGCGCGTCGTGCCCGCGCACCGCCATGGAGTACAGATCGCTCCTGTAATCGCGAAATTCCACAACCACCGGCGCGCGCCCGTCGCCAAAGGTATATTCGATCGAAACCATGGGCTCCTTGGCGCCCTGTACGATCGCGACATCCTGCGCCGATACGCCCGCAAGGCCCGCGTATGCCTCGTCCATCGCGGAAGAGTCGATCTTCTTGCCCATGTAGGTAGCCACGCCGCCCTCGCGTGAGAACGTGCGCACATCGCCATTGCCAAGGTCGATGGAAATCCCGGTAACGGCCGACGCATCGGTCGAAAGCGGCAGTGCAAGGGTGGATGCTATGATCGGCTCGATCGCGTTCACCGAATCCCTGCGCGTATAAAACAGCACCGTGTTGCCGTTTTGCCGGATCGCATAGAAGTCTTTCTGGTAAGGGATGTATTCGCTGACGACGGGCTGAGTGCCGTCGTTGAACACATAACGGATGGTTACGGCAGGTTCGCCGCCCACTTCGCCCTGCACCTCGCCTTGCACCTGAATGCCGATCAGCGCTTGGTAAAGCTTTTTAAATCTGTCCTCATCCACTTGCGTGCCGTTGATCGTGTACGTGGACAGATAGTCCGGTTCGCCATTGGCCAATAGTTTGACCTTGCCCGCATCGTCGTATTGCTCTTTGCGTGCAATCGCCATGTCGAACTTTTTCGACGCGCCGTTTACGGAGAGACTATCCACGTTGGCGATGTTTACAATGGCCGCAAACCTATCCACAACGCTTGCAAGGGTGGCTGTGTCAAGGAACGAGAGTAGGCTCGTCTTGGCGGTGTACACTTCCTTTTCTCCCACGAGCCGCACATAGGTCGTGCCCTGCGCGGCGTCGGCCACATCGCCGACGCTGAAGTACAGCCTTGCGCCGGTATTATCCTTGAGCATGACCGTTGCGCGCGGGTCGTCCAGGCCATAGGGCGCATAGTTGTCGGGCGTGTCGACGTATTCGGTCAGCGCAAAGGCGTTGATTTGCTCGGCGAGCTTGGATACCGACGGATAATCGGCGTCAAACGGCTCGGGCTTGAGGATTCTCCAGGTCGTCATCATCGTGGCGGCAGTATCCAGACGGATCTCCAGCGAAGCGCCGTCCCGCCGCTCGATGAGCAAATAGTCGATGCTCTCCAGCGTCACCGTGGGCAGCACGTCGATCGCATGCAGGGCCTTGGGAGTGTGGGTGATGCGCGTGCCGGCATAATCGGCAACGCGGTAGACCGTATCTCCGCCCTGCTCCATCAAGTACCAATCCAGGCCGCTAGCCAGGCGGGTCCCCAGCAGCAGCACGCGGGGCTCCTCCCCCGCGACGCGAACGGTCATCTCGCAGGTAGGGTCGTCAAGCCCGTAGCGCGCCAGATCCTCGGGGTTCTCCTCCACCGGTTCGCCGGCAAGGCTCGCGCCTACGGTATAGACGTCCCCGAGCCTGAACTGGTTAAGCTTCACGTCGTCGGGCCAACCCTCCACCATGTAGGTGATCGCGTCGGCCTTTTGCGACTTGGTTACGGTGTAGGGCTCCTCGCCCTTGAGCGCAATCGTAATGCTTTCGATGCTCGCGCGATCGTTTTGCATCAGCACGACTTCCGTACTCACGACTTCCGGCTGGACGGGCCGCCAATCTTGCAACAGCAGCACCGCGAACACCACGACCGCCGCAACGCCCGCCAATGCCAGAATGCGCAACGTAAGCCTGCCCTTTTTATGGGGCTTGTAGTCCTTGCGAAGGTCGCTTGAAAAACTCAAAGGACGTCGTGCGTTTTCATCGGCGGCATCGGCCTTGTCAGGGGCGCCGTCCTGCGCGGGCACACCGGGCTCCGCGCCGGATATGGGCTCCCCGGCGTCGCGCTTCTGCCTGTCGTCCGTCATTTACAGATGCCTCCTTCTGAGCCAGATCACCAGGCCCCCCGCTATGAACGCCAGCGGAATCACAAGCATGCACAGGGCCGCCCAGCCCAGCAGGCCTGCCGTTGTCGTAATATTCAGGCTGTTGCCGAGCATGGATTTACCCACGATGGATATCGCGGAGCTCTCTCCCTGCATCCAGCGGATGGAATTGAAGAACAGATCTCCGTTGCCGGAATACGACGCGAATTGCTGCGCGGAAATAAACAGCGAGTTGCCCAGCACCACGATCATGGTGTTTTGATCCCCGCCAACTGCCTTTTCTACCGTCAGGCCCACCGTGCGGGGGCCGGGTAGGTCGCCATCGCCGGGCGTAACGTTGGGGTCGTCCAAGTCCATCTTGCCAAAGGCGGTGTCGGAAGTCGTCAAAAACGGGGTGACCGTAAGGCCGCTCTGCCCGATTTGTGAAATATCAAACGAGCTTACGTACGGGAACACCGGCACCAGCTTGCTGGTTTGCAGCTGCGAGGTGATGTCGTTGCTCTCCATGTTGGGGATGATGATGGTCGGGTTGCCCTGCTGGTTTTTCGACTGATCGCTTTCCACCACCAGGTCGTGGTTCACGGTTACGCCGTACAGCGAAAGCAGCGACTCGAAATTTTCGAGCTCTTCGTCGCCGCCGTTGCGCAAATACATCATCTTGCCGCCGGCCTCTAAAAACGCCTTGAGCGTCTCGCGCTCGTCGGGCGAAAGATCCCTCTGCGGCGCGTTGACGATCAGGATATCCCCCGGCGCCAACTGAGAAATGCCGGTGATGCCCACCGTGCCGATTTCGATGTTGAGCTGCTCGATCGGCGCCTGAATGTAACTGGAGTACTGGCTGAACGGCACCTCGTTGTGCTCCGTGAGGAAGTACAGCTTCTGCTGATTTTCCGAGGAGACGAACACGACCGCGTTCGTGAGCGCCTGTTCGCCGATGAAAGCCTTGGTGTAGGGCTGGTAGGTGGTCATGTCGTATTCGGTTTCATACATATCGCTCTGATCCAGCACGCGGAAGCGGCTCTGATCCTGATTCGCTACGACGACGGAGTTTTCGCCGACGCCGGTGCCGGTAGCGTCAAACTGGTTGGCAAACGTGGGGTTGCGCACCGGGTCGACTACGCGCACGGTGATCATATCCGGGTTCAGGTGGCGGTAGCGGTTGAGAAGCTCGGTGACGGTGTTGACCGATGACGCCTCCTGATACAGCGCGATGAATTCTATCGGTTCGGTGAGCCCTTTGATGATCTGGGTGGTCTGCGGCGAAATCTTAAACAGCTTGTTCGCCGTCACGTCCAGCTTCAGGCCCCAGTTATCGTCCATGGCCGTGACGCCTACGTTCACCAAGATGATCACGGCGACCACGACGATGATCATAAACAACGAGAAGCCGCCATAGCGCAGGCGCTTGCTCGAAGCAACGCCCCGAAGGCTCAGCTTCTTCTTTCCCTTATTCTCCACGCTCATGCCTCACTCCACCTTCTCTTTTCAATCACGCGCACGGCCAGGAACACAAACACCGCGCAGAAGGAGATCATATACACGATCGCCGAAAGCGACAGCACGCCGCTGGTAAACGTATAAGCGCGCTCGTAGATCGACAGCCAATCGATGATCGTGGGCACGAACGGAACCGCGACGATGGCCTTGAGATACTGAAGCAGCTGAAGAACCAGCGCCGCGCCTACGGTGGCGACGCAGGCGATGATCTGCGATTCCGTCATGGAGGAGATGAGCACGCCGATGGCGATGACGCCGCAGCCCAGCAGGAAAAGGCCCAAATAGTTGGTGAGCATCGCCGGAACGGCCAGAATGCCGTAGTAGGCGATGATGGCCATATAAACGCCAGTGACGCATAGCGTAAGCAGGAAGACCGTGCACGCGGCAAAATACTTACCCAGCACGATATCCCAAATCGACAGCGGCGACGTGATGAGCAGCTGGTCGGTCTTGTTGCGCCGCTCGTCGGTGAAAAGGCGCATGGTGAGAATCGGCAAAAGAATGATGGTGATAAACTGGATGTCGCCAAAGTAGTAAGAGGTTTCCGAAGACATCTGGAAGAGATTTCCCAGCGTGAAGAACAGCCCCGTCATCAAAAGATACAATCCCATGTACACATAGGCCAGCGGGGCCGTAAAGTACGCCTGCATCTCTCGCCTGTAAACCGCCTGCATCAGATCGCCGCCTCCTTATCCTTGGTAAGATCGAGGAAGATATCCTCCAGCGTCGGCGCCGCGCTCTGCAGCATCAAAATGTGCATGCCGGACGACGCGATTTGGTTGAACATCTGCTTGCGGATATCGACGCCGCGGTCGCACTCGAGGGTGAAATCCATCGAGCCCTGCTCTTTGGAAACCTGCTCTTCGGCATCTCTTACGCCGGAAAGATCCCTAAGCACGCGCATTGCCCGCTTAGGATCGCCCGCGATGCGCACGTTTAAGCGTTGTATCTCGTCCGCGCCCTGCCTTAGGTGATCAAGCGTGTCCTGCGCGACGATCTCCCCCTGGTTGATAATCACGACGCGCTCGCATACATCGCTAACCTCGTGCAGGATGTGCGAGGAAAGCACGACCGTATGATCCTTGCCAAGGTCTTTGATCAGGTTGCGGATCTCGATGATCTGCCGGGGATCGAGCCCTACCGTCGGCTCGTCCATGATGATGATATCCGGGTTGCCCACGAGCGCCTGCGCAAGCCCTACCCTCTGCTTATAGCCCTTGGAAAGGTTCTTGATGAGGCGGTTGTATACATCGGTAATCTTCACCAGTTCGCAAATATCGTCGATGTGCGGCTTCTGGTTGCGCTTGCGCACTTCTTTTATGTCGCACACAAAGCGCAGGTATTCGGCGACCGTCATGTCAAGGTACAGCGGCGGCTGCTCGGGCAGATAGCCGATATGCCGCTTGACCAGGCGCGGCTCCTCCAGAATATCGTGCCCGTCGAGCAGCACGCGCCCGGCGCTGGAGGAAATATAGCCGGTTACGATGTTCATGGTGGTCGTCTTGCCCGCGCCGTTGCGCCCGAGGAAGCCTAAGATCTCTCCCCTGGGGATGGTAAACGTCACGTCTTTTACGGCGTATTTTGCGCCGTAGCGCTTGGAGACGTTCTGGATCTCGATCATGGAACAACCTCCTTCATATCGAACACAAGTATAGGGCATGTCTTTGAACAAAATTTGAACAAATCATGAACAGTCAAGGCGCCGGAAAATGGATCGATCGGCAAATCGATGGAAATGCAAGATTACTTTTCGCTTTTTGTTAAAACGCGTTAGCACGCACTTTGCCGGGGTAAAATAGGCATGGACAGGCAAAGGGGGCTTTGGATGGCGACGAAATACATATTTGTGACGGGCGGCGTCGTTTCGGGGCTGGGCAAGGGCATCACGGCCGCGTCGCTGGGGCGGCTGCTCAAGGCCCGGGGTTATAGCGTAACGATGCAGAAGTTCGATCCCTACATTAACGTAAACCCCGGCACCATGAGCCCCTATCAGCACGGCGAGGTATTCGTAACCCAAGACGGCGCGGAGACGGACCTTGACCTTGGGCACTACGAGCGCTTTATCGATGAAAATCTTTTCAGCGAAAGCTCGGTAACCGCCGGGCAAATCTTCACCTCGGTCATCCTCAGGGAACGGGCGGGCGGCTACATGGGCGCTACCGTGCAAGTCATTCCCCACATCACCGACGAAATCAAGCGCAACATTTACCGCATGGCCGAGCTTTCCCAGGCGGATTTTGTGCTGTGCGAAGTGGGCGGAACGGTGGGAGACATCGAATCCTTGCCGTTCCTGGAGGCTCTTCGGCAAGTACCAACGGATGTAGGGCGGGATAACGTGCTCTATATCCATGTGACGCTGCTCCCCACCTTGTTAAAAGACGACGAACCCCGGCTGACCCCTACGCAGCAGTCGGTCAAAACTCTTTCGGGGCTGGGCATCCAGCCCCAAATTTTAGTGCTGCGCACCGAAAAGAAGGTGAGCGAAGCTATGCGCAGGGAATTGGCAGGGTCTTTAAACGTGCCTGGGTCCTGCCTGATTGAGAACAACACCGCAGGCTCGCTGTACGAAGTGCCGCTGCTGTTGGAAAAGGAAGGCTTTGCCCAGGCCGCCCTATCTTTGCTATCCCTTCCCGACCGGAAGCCGGATTTAGCCGACTGGTCGGGCACGGTAGAGCGCGCCACAAATACCGAGCGTACCGTATGCATTGCGCTGGTGGGTAAGTATACCAAGCTTCACGACGCATATCTTTCGGTGACCGAAGCGCTTAAGCATGCGGGTATCGCCCGCGGCGCGCGGGTGGATATCCGGTGGGTCAACTCGCAGGAATTGGAGAGCCAAGGGGCGCGGGAGGCGCTAAGATATGCCGACGGGATCATCGTGCCGGGCGGCTTTGGAACCCGGGGCACCGAGGGGATGATCGCGGCAATCCGCTATGCGCGGGAGAATCGCATTCCCTACCTGGGCATCTGCCTTGGCATGCAATTGTGTACGATTGAATATGCGAGAAACGTGCTGGGGCTGGATGCCCATTCCACCGAGCTAAACCCCGCCGCAGCCGAACCGGTGATCGATATTCTACCCGGACATCAGGAAGACGAAGCGCTGGGCGATACCCTCAGGCGCGGCGCGCTTGCGGTTAGGCTTGCGCCCGGGTCGCTGGCGCATCGCTGCTATGGCAAGGGCGAGGTGCTCGAGCGCCACCGGCACCGCTACGGCATAGGGGGCCAGTACGCACAGCCGTTGGAGGACGCCGGGCTGGTTCCTTCAGGGCTCTCGCCCGAAGGCGTGGTCGAGATCGTGGAGCTAAGGCGGAAGGCGCACCCTTGGTATGTGGGCGTGCAGTTCCATCCGGAGTTCTTATCCAGGCCAAACCGTGCGCACCCGCTGTTTTTAGGGTTCGTGGGGGCGGCATTGGATGCGAACGCGGTTTCCGAGGCCGGCTCTTGACTCTATCGGGGGGAGTTCTTCGCCGTCCCGCACGCAGGGTATAGTCGGCCTAGTTCAAAAGCAGAACGGCGAGCGGGAGATTTTTTGCAGGGCAAGGAGGCGTAGCCGGCAGCTACGCAGACTGAAGCTTGACGCCGCCTTATAGGAAAAGATCCGCTCATCTGCTCTTCATTTGAGGTCGGTGATAATAACGGGGAACGCTGTGCAAGATGCCCCCTATGCTGCGCATAGAGGGCATCTCGTGAGGGTCGACGGCATCGCCTCAACCCTGAGCGTCTTGTGGTGGCTGAAGCGCTAAAAATGCAAGAAAACGCCGGATATGCTCATCCCAGAACTCCCACGTGTGCGCGCCGGGATGCTCTTCCCAGGTGTAGCCAAAGGGGTTGCCCTGAAAGGATAAAAAGAAATCGCGGGTCTCCCGAGCATCTTCAAGGACAAAATCTTCGCTGCCCCAGGCGTGATAAATGCGCGGCGCGGGAAGACCCTTGGCAAGTATCGTACGGGCGCTATGGGCCGCGTCCTCCTCCGTGCCCGCCAAATCCCGGTCGCCAAAGAGCCGGTAGCGATAGTCCTTCCACGCCTGGTCGTCGTCGGGCCTGTGCTTCATCACAAACATCGGAAGCGGAGCGGAAAGGCAGCCGATGGCGGCGAATCTTCCGGGCCGGGCGAGGCCGATTTTCAGGCTGCCCACGCCGCCCATGGAAAGCCCGGCGATGAAATTATCCTCGCGCGCCCCGGAAAGCGGAAAAAAACCGCGCATTACCTCGGGAAGCTCGTCGGCGGTGGCGCCGAAATACCTGCTTCCATGCGCCATGTTTGCGTAAAAGCTCTGGTGAGCATCGGGCATTACGACCGCAAGTCCAAGGCCTTCCACATAGCGCTCGATGGCCGTCTGCCTGCCCCATGAGGCGTGATCGCCGCTCATGCCGTGCAAAAGATAGAGCACGGGATGCTTCCCGCGTTCGGAGCCTAACAGTTCGGAGCCTAACAAAGCCCTGCGCTCCGGCAGGATGACATCGGCGGAAACCTGCATGCCCAGGCATCCGGAAAAGTAGTGAACGTGGAAAAGCGCCATGCCTATCCCTTCTCTTTTTCACCCAGCGGCAGCCAATTAAGCACGGTTTGAATCTTTTCATCCCAATACGGCCAGGAGTGATCGCCGGGGGATTCTTCATATCTAAGATTGTAGCCTTGCTTCTTTAGGTGATCGCGCATGCGCAGGTTGTCCTGATACAGAAAATCCTCGGTGCCGCACCACATGTAGATGTTGGGCTTAGGCCCGCCCGCGGCACTCAGGCGCTCGGCTGCGGCGAACAGGTCGTTTTGCGAACCCTCCACATCGCCTGCCGGGCCGAAGATGTCCTCCCATAGCCCTTGCGGATTTTCGCTTTGGGCATTCTCTTGGCAGATGCGCGCGACATCCAGGCCTCCGGACAGCGGCGCCACCCACGAAAACGTCCCGGGCGCGCACAGGCCGAGCTTGAGCGCTCCGTAGCCGCCCATCGACAGCCCTGCCGCAAAGGTATCCTCGCGCTTGTCCGACATATTCGGAAAGAAGTCGCGGCACTTACCGATCAGTTCCTGCGAAATGAAGGTAAAGTACTTAAGGCCCCTGTGCATATCGGTGTACCACCCCAAATGGGTAGTAGGCATCACCACGGCGATGCCCTTTTCGGCCGCATAACGTTCTATGGAAGTGCGGCGCTGCCAAATGGTGTGATCGTCGCTCATGCCGTGCAAGAGATAAAGCGTGGGGTATTTTCCGTCGCCTGCTTTGGATGTAACGCCGATCGCGCCGGCAGCGCGCTCGGGCAGGATGACATCCATCTGTGTGCACATGCCAAGAGCATCGGAGAAAAAGTTTACGTGCAATAGTGCCATGGTGGTATTCTCCCCCTTATCCTTTTAGCGACCATATCCTATCGCCGGGAAACCAAAGTCCACGTCGCACAGCACGGCAAAGTGATCGGATGGATCGTCGCCCGCATCGTTATCGCTTAAAATTTCGTAGCGAAGAACCTTGCATGCGCCGCGCAAAAATATATGGTCGATTGTTCTAAATACCCTGTCGTGCTCCTTCATCAGCGCCGCCCTCTCCCGCACATAGCGATGCATCCAAAAGCGGTGATACGTAAACTCAGGGCCGCAAGGGACGATGCCCTCGGCGGCCGAAGCGTCGGAAAACCCTTGGGCAAGAACGGCGCAGTACGGTTCGGAGCCCGTAGGCGCGTTGAAATCCCCGCACAAAACCACGGGGCAATTTCCGCCGGGCAGGCGGCCGGCTATCACCTGCGCGCTTTGTATCTTGGCTTCCTTCCCCACGTGATCGTAATGCGTGTTGACGAGCGTAACTTCCCGGCCGTCGGTTCTGCTTCGCAATATCTTGAGCACCGCCGTGCGCGGGCGCTTCGCATCCCAGCCTATACTCCCCGCGGCGTCGGGTGTGTCGGACAGCCAGAACGCCCGCTCTTCAAGAAGCGCAAACATGCTCTCGCGGTGAAAAATCGGAACCTGCTCGCCCCGTATCGCTCCGTCGTCGCGCCCCGCCCCAAAGCATGCGTACTCGGGGAGAAGGGCCGCTAAATCGCATTTCTGATCCTCCAGCGCCTCCTGTGCGCAAAAAACATCGGGTTCGTGCCGCCGAACGAGCGCGGCGATCTTGTGTTTGCGCTCTCGCCATACATGCAACGAATCCTCGCCGCGATCGACGAGGATGTTCCACGTTAATATGCGCATAGCCACACCTCGCTGCCTACATAGTGCACGCTACTCGTCCAAATCTTCGTCGTCCATCGATGCCAGATACTGCTCAAACACCGTATCGAGCAAATCGTCGTCCTCGACGTTTTCATAGGTGTCCTCGTCGCCTTCCGCCTCTCCCGGCACGATGCGCAGAATCACCACGCCTTCCTCGTCTTCTCCGACGCCGTCGAGCGGCTCGAGCGGCAGAAGAAGTACGTACTCAACGCCGTCGTACAGCACCGTGTCGATGTGCTCAAACTTGATTTCCTTGCCGTCTTCATCGATGAGCGATATGACGTTGTCTTGTTGAAGGCTCATAGGTTTTCCTCCCATCGTTTCGCCTGCGAAGGCGCTTGAAGGTACGTTTCGAGTATGTGAACCGCCGCAATGCGGTCGATCACCTGTTTGCGCTTCTCTCTGCGCATGCCGCCTTCGATAAGCGTGCGGCGGGCGGCGGCGGTGGTGAGCCGCTCGTCGATCCATAAAATTTCGAGCCCCGCCTCGCGCAATTTCGCGGCAAAAGCCCGCGTGCGCCCGGCCTGCTCGCCAAGGGTTCCATCCATATTGCGCGGTAGACCAACTACGACGCAAGCGGCCCCTCTTTCCCGCGCGAGCCCGGCGATGTGCCGGATATCCTTCCCGATATTTAAGCGCGTATACGTTTCAAGCGGCTGCGCGGTAAGGCCGAGCAAATCGCTCGCGGCCACGCCGATACGCTTATCCCCCACATCCAACGCGATTACCGGCTTCATTATATCACCTTAATGCAAAACTGCGGGCACACTGCCGCGCAATAGCCGCACAGCACGCACCGCGTTTCATCCACGCAAGCATGTCCGTTTTCAAGGCGTAGCGCGCCCTGCCCGCATTGGCGCAGGCATTTGCCGCAGCCCTCGCACCAATCGTGAATCATTAGGCTGCGGTTGCGCCCGGCGGCGAGCTGCTCATTGGGCACTTCTCCGGAAAATATCGCGATGTTATAGTCGATCTCTTCCCTGCTTTGCATGCCGATCGCTATGGAATGCACTGCGCGCAGGTTCATGATATAGTGAAACGCGTCGCGCCTGCGGCTGATGAGGTGGCCTCCCCCAAGGGGCTTCATCGCGTAGATGAACAGACCGGCCGCATCGGCTTCGTTAAGCGCATGCTCCATCTCCTGGCGCGTGCCGTCGGCAATGCCGATGCCGAAGTAGTTAATCAGCGGGTGCAGGACGTTTAGCCCCCCGTGTTTTACGGCGGCGCGCACCCCCGCAACATGGTGCGTGGAGATGCCGACCGCGCCGATCAAGCCTTCCCGGCGCTTCTTCATAAACCACTCGAGCGCCTCATTGTGCCCTCTGAGCGTATGCATGCTCTCCTGTTCGTGCAAAAGGAAGATATCGACATACTCCCTGCCGATGCCCTCTACCGCGCGCCGAAAAGAGGCCTCCGCGCTCTTGGTATCGTATGCGTAGGATTTTGTAGCGACGATCAGATCGGTGGAGGAAAGGGCTCTTTTAATGTATGGATACGTCTGGTATAAATCCGCGGTATCGACAAAATTGATGCCCTTTTGCGCGGCATAAACAAGCAGCTCCGCCCCTTCTTCCAGGGGCAGGGCTTTCTGAAGGGGGCTCATCGTCAGCGTGCCGAAACAAAGCCGGGATGCTATCTTGCCCCGGGGTATCGCACGCGTGGATTCAATCGCCGGTATGATGTGTGACATAGAATCGAACCAGCTCCTCCAACAATTCATCCCGCTCCACCCTGCGCACGAGATGCCTGGCATTGTGGTGGCTGGTGATATAGGTAGGATCGCCCGAAATGATATAGCCGACGATTTGGTTGATGGGATCGTAACCCTTTTCCCGCAGGGCCTGATAAACTTCCAGCAGGATATCCTGCGCGGTCATGGAAGAATCGCTTTCGAGCTTAAACCGCATCGTTTCGTCGAAATTGCGATCCAAATCCATCCCTCCCTTTTCTATATACTTATTATACACAGGAAACCATCCCACAGCAACAGCATACTTGATGGATATACCAAAAATGTAATCACGCATACACAAGAATCCCTACGTGCTTAGCGACATGTTTTTACAGTTTTCCCTAATCCATAAACCGATTGAATTTTCCCAGCAAATGACTAGGAATCATAAATCACTTCTTTATTGCCCCATCTGCCGCTCCTCACTCTGAAAATGTAGATGACGCTGCGCGCCGCCCAATCTATGAACATGGCCAACCATACGCCCAACGCGCCTTGCCCAAGCGTTACCGATAATATATACCCTATCCCCACCCTGACAACCCACAGAGTTGTAACGGATATGATCATGCAAAATCTAGCATCCCCGGCGCTGCGCAATCCTCCGGGAAGCAAAAACGAACCCGGCCAGAAGAGCGGCGTAAAGATACAGGTGAGGCGAACGAAGATGAGCGCAAGAGGGTATACATCCGGCGCCGGATTATAGATCGACAAAAAGGGCTTTGCCAAAAGGCCCAGCGGCAAGCAGATGACGGCCATGGAAAGCATCGCAAGCAGCGTAAGATCCACCATCGTGCGCTTTGCCCGCGCCTTATCGCGAACGCCCATCGCCTGGCCAACCAGGGTTGCACAGGCCATGCTCATCGCGTTGCCGGGCAAGTTGGTAATGGTGGCAATCGGGCCTGTGAGGTAGTTGGCGGCCAAGTCGGCCGTGCCTGCCGCCACGATGAACGTTTGAGTGATGATTTTGCCGGCGTTAAAGAACAGGTTTTCCATTGAGGCCGGCAAGCCTATGCCAAATACCGATTTGAGAATCGGGATATCCGGCTTAAAATAGAAAGGCCTAGTTAGCTGCACTCCACGCGTGCCGCGCACCATCGTATACAGGGCCAATGCAGCGCCGACGCCGCGCGCGATGAGAATCGCAAGCCCTGCGCCGGCGATGCCCAGCCGCCCGATGACGCCGCCGCCGATTTCAATGCCGTAGATCAGCACATAGCCAAAGGCGACGTTGACGATGTTCATGATGACGCTGATCTGCATGGGCGTCTTAGAATCGCTCGCGCCGCGCATGACGCCGCCCGCGATGCCCGTGATGGCGACAAACGGGTAGGAAAGCGCCGCGTAGCGCAGGTAAATGCGGGTGTTATCCATCACTTCGGGCTCTACCGCGCCAAAAAGCAACGTAAGCACCGGCGTTTCAAACCCGAGGATGACACCCATCGCCGCCAGCACGAGCACGAGACTTGCATACAGCGCCTGCTTTACCGTCTCGTTCGCCTTACCCGGCTCCATGCGCGCGGTATAGTGCGCCACCACGACCGTAGCGCCGACCGACAACGCCGAAAAAAACATGATCACAAGATTGTTGAGCGAGTCGACCAGGCCGATTGCCGAAACCGTCGTTTTGCCGATGGAACTTGCCATGATGGAGTTCATCGTGCCCATAAGCATCACAAAAGTTTGTTCTACTAAAATAGGCAGCACGAGTCTCAGCGTGTCCTTATCGAGCACCCGCCTAAGCCAGGTCGCCAGCCGTTTCATCCTTTTTCCCCCGTGAAGCGACATGCGCGCAAACCGGGCGCGTTCCGCAACGGGAAACAAGCCCTCCACAGCCGTCACTTTTATCAGGATACGCTGTAGTATAGCACAAACCCGGACGCCATGCTGCGTGCGGCGGCGGCGAAAAGCCGCGCATGTGCTCGCACGGCGGCGTATCGCCGCGCAGGCGGGTTGTTTTCGCCCCATATAGGCGTTATACTTTCTTTCAGTAAACACATAAAGGGGGAATATCGCCATGATCCACACCTATCCGGAAAAAGGCGAAGCGGAAGCTTTGCTGACATGGGCGCAGCGGCAGAACCCGGGGCCCTGGGCGGATCATTGCCGCGTGGCGGCACGGGCGGCTGAAGCCATTGCCAAAGCATGCGGGCTCGACGGCGAAAAAGCCTACATTCTGGGTCTTTTGCACGACATAGGCCGATTTGAAGGCGTACGCGGGCTGCACCATGCGTATGCGGGTTACGAGCTGATGATGGAACGTGGCTATCCCCTCTGCGCGAGGATTTGCCTGACGCACTCTTTCCCCATACCGGAGCTCGGGGCGTTTGGAGGCGGCGCGCTGGACTGCACGCAAGAGGAGATGGATATCGTCGCCTCCGCGCTGAGCGCCGGATATGACGACGACGACCGGCTCATTCAACTGTGCGACGCCATCTCCACCCCTCAGGGCGTATGCCTGATGGACGTGCGCCTTTTAGATGTCGCGCGGCGTCACGGCTTTAACGAATTTACGCTTGAAAAATGGGATGCGTTTTTCGCGCTGAAGGCGCGCTTTGACGGATTTGCGGGCAGGAATATCTACGATCTGTTTTACGACGAAATCCGCCTGGTCAGCTTTCGTTAACAGCCTGCGCGAAGCCCCTCGGAAACAGCTGCGCTGTTTCCGAGGGGCTTCGCGTGCTTAGCATAGCGCTTTAGGCTATTTCTCGATCCTCTTGCCGATGACGGGGCCAAACGCATCCTTGCCCGCGAACTTCGCGCAGCAGCCCAGCTCCGCCTCGATGCGAAGCAGGCGGTTGTACTTGGCCACGCGGTCGGTGCGCGAGGGCGCGCCGGTCTTGATCTGGCCGCTGTTGGTGGCCACGGCGATGTCGGCGATGGTGGTATCCTCAGTTTCGCCGGAGCGATGCGAGGTGACGGAGGTGAAGCTCGCGCGGTGCGCCATCTCGATGGCCTCGAGCGTCTCGGTCAGAGAGCCGATCTGGTTGACCTTGATCAGAATGGAGTTGCCGGCCTTCATCTCGATTCCCTTGCTCAGGCGCTTCGTGTTGGTGACGAACAGGTCGTCGCCAACGAGCTGCACGCGGTCGCCCAGCGTAGCGGTCAGGTTCTTCCAGCCGTCCCAATCCTCTTCGGCAAGGCCGTCTTCCAGCGAGATCAGAGGATACTGGCGGCTTAGATTGTCCCAGAACGCGACCATCTCGTCGCTGGTCTTGAACACGCCGCTCTTCCAGAACAGATAGCCGTTCTTGCCGGCGGCCTTGGCTTCTTCAAACATCTCGGTGGATGCGGGGTCCATCGCAATCATAAAATCCTTGCCGGGCTTAAAGCCGGCCTTTTGGATGGCTTCAAGGAGCGTAGCGATCGCCTCGTCCTCGCCGGAAAGGTTGGGCGCAAAGCCGCCCTCGTCGCCCACGGAGGTGGACAGGCCCTTTTTGCCTAAGATGGACTTGAGCGAATGGAACACTTCGGCGCCCCAGCGCAGGCAATCGGCAAAGGTGGGCGCGCCCACCGGCATGATCATAAATTCTTGGCTGGAAATGTTGTTGTCGGCATGCTTGCCGCCGTTGATGACGTTCATCATCGGCACGGGCAGAACGTGCGCGTTCGTGCCGCCGATGTAGCGGTACAGCGGCAGGCCCAGCGCCTTGGAGGCGGCGTTGGCGGAAGCGAGCGACACCGCGAGGATCGCGTTCGCGCCGATTTTAGACTTCGTATCCGTGCCGTCCACTTCGAGCATCTTCTTGTCGATGCCGCGCTGGTCGGCCACGCACATGCCCTTTAGGGCCGGCGCGAGAATGTCGTTGGCGTTGGCGACCGCCTTGAGCACGCCCTTGCCCAGGTAGCGGCCCTTGTCTCCATCGCGCAGCTCAAGCGCCTCGAACGCGCCGGTGGATGCGCCGGAGGGAACGGCAGCCCAGCCCACGTCGCCGGTGCAGGTAGTAACCTCGGCCTCGACGGTGGGATTGCCCCTGGAATCGAGAATTTCCCGCGCGACGATTTTTTCAATGCAGATATCGCTCATGCTAATGCCTCCTGTGTTTGGTATTCCTCCTAGATATAGTACACGCTTTCCATTATACTGTAAACCGACTGCATGTTACATTTTTATCATATCCCGGCTTTCGCCGCGCGGCCGCCGTTTGTTTCTCCGGCCGCCGGGCCTTAAAGGATATGTTGGTCGATGGCAAGACCTATAGATGATGGGAGGTGTGACAAAATGCATAAGTTGCTTTATGAAATACATAAATTTCGGCAATGGAAATCGACACAGGAAAATAAGAGCGGCGAATGGGAATGCGATTATGAAAATTGGGATGCGATTTATAGTTCATTTGTGGAGTTCGTGGGCGACTTAGACTTTGCGCAGTGGGACGACGATTCCATCGGGGAAATCCTGTACATCGTGGCCAGAGATAACGAGACGGAAACCTTGGCCGAAGATATTTCTCTTAGCGAACCGCTCTTGCTGTTCTTGGCACAGAAGGCATTGCACTATGGTGAAAAGGATGCTAAATGGCAATTGGCCGTTCGGTTGCCTATATGCAAGGATAGAGACGCGGCGGAAACGCTACTGCTATCCTTTGTGCGCGATAGCGACGAATATGTCAACCGAAGGGCCTTGATGGCTTTGGCGCTTACACAGTCCAACGCAACGCAAGAGCATTGCAAAATCGCCTGGGATAGAGACATTTATGGCGACCTACAAGAGTACCAGCGGATCGCCGTGCTACACGCGCTGTTTATCGCGCAATCAGCACTGTTGCCGCGCTATATCCAGCTTGCAAAAGAAGACGGCCGCAAGTGGCTGGTTAAAAACGCCTTGGAAATTGAGGCGGAAATATCAGAATAGGCTTTCAGGTATCGCTTAAACCCTGGAAAATGCAAAAACCAAGGCGGAGAAAGCATTGCTTTCTCCGCCTGAATATCGTGGCCAAACGAGCCTTAGTCTTCCCTCACGACCACCGCGCCGGAAATAAAGCGCGTGGGGTTGATGCGGATGCCCGGGCCCATCGTAGAGGATAGCGCCACCGAGCGGACGTAAGTGCCCTTGGCGGCGGCGGGCTTTGCCTTGACGACGGCGTCCATCAGCGCAAGCAGGTTCTCCGAGAGCTTCTCGGAGCCAAAGGAGGCCTTGCCGATGGGCACATGTACGATCGCCGTGCGGTCGACGCGGTACTCTACCTTACCGGCCTTAATCTCGGTGATGGCCTTGGCGATGTCCATCGTCACCGTGCCGGATTTCGGGTTGGGCATGAGGCCCTTGGGGCCGAGCACGCGGCCGATGCGGCCGACGACGCCCATCATATCCGGGGTTGCGACGCATACGTCGAACTCAAACCAGTTCTCGCCCTGGATCTTTTGGACGAGCTCCTCAGCGCCGACGAAATCCGCGCCGGCTTCCTCGGCCTCGCGCGCCTTGTCGCCCTTGGCGAACACCAGCACGCGGGACACGCGACCCGTGCCGTGCGGCAGGACGACGGTGCCGCGCACTTGCTGGTCGGCGTGGCGTGGGTCGATACCCAAGCGGACCGACAACTCGATGGTCTCATCGAATTTTGCCTTGGCGGTCTGAATCACAAGATCGACGGCCTCGCCCGTTTCGTACGGACGCGCCTCGATTAGCTTTGCGCTGTCCTGATATTTCTTGCCGTGCTTCATCGCTGTGCCCTCCCTTACTCGACCACGGTAACGCCCATCGAACGGGCGGTACCGGCCACCATGCGCATCGCGCTTTCCACCGAAGCGGCGTTAAGATCCGGCATCTTGAGCGTTGCTATCTCGCGCACCTGCTCCTGCGTGATCTTGGCCACCTTTTCGGTATTGGGCCTGCCCGACGCTTTTTCAAGGTTGGCGGCCTTTTTTATAAGCACCGCCGCGGGGGGCGTTTTCGTGATAAAGGTGAAGGAACGATCGGCGTACACGGTCATCACAATGGGGATGATCAGGCCGACCTGCTTGGCGGTTCGCTCGTTGAACTCCTTGCAAAAGCCCATGATGTTGACGCCATGCTGACCGAGCACGGGGCCGATCGGCGGCTGCGGCGTGGCCTTGCCGGCCGGAACCTGCAGCTTGACGATCGCGACGACTTTCTTTGCCATAGGGAAAACCTCCTATAAAATGTGGTTCGAGCGGAAGCCCCAAAAGGCTCCCTCCCACGCAGGGAACGGCCCTGCCGCCGTGCCGCTTGCGCGGCAAAAAAAGGCCGTTACGCCTTTTTTACCTGGAAAAACTCGAGCTCCACCGGGGTTTCGCGCCCAAACAGCGATACGACCACGCGCACCTTCTGATCGACCAGGTCGATCTGATCGATGGTGCCGGTAAAGCCCTCCAGCGGGCCCGCGCCGATGATAACGGAATCTCCGATATCCATCGAAAAGCGCACCTGCGGCTTTTGCTCGCTGCCCACGCCCATGGTTTCAATTTCCGCCTCGGTGAGCGGCACCGGCTTGGAGCCCGGCCCGACAAAGCCCGTAACCCCGCGCGTGTTGCGCACGATGTACCACGAGCGTTCGTTCATGACCATCCGCACCATCACATAGCCCGGATAGAGCTTGCGCTGCACGGTTTGGCGCTTGCCGTTCTTCAGTTCGATGACTTCCTCTACGGGGATGCGGATCTCTTGGATCATGTCGGAAAGCCCGCGATTCTCCACCGTCTTTTGTAAGGAGTCCATCACCTTGTTTTCGTAGCCGGAATAGGTATGTACAACAAACCATTCGGCTACGCCGTCTACTTTATCAGGCATACTCAACGGCCCTTGGGCCCCTCCCATCTTACGCGAACAAAAGTTGGAACACGGTGGACAGACCAAGGTCTATCAGGCCTACGATCGCCATCATGATCACGACAAACACGGTTACCACGACCGTGTGGTTGATCCACTCTTTTCGGGTGGGCCATGTCACCTTTTTGATCTCGCTGACGGTATCTTTCACCACGCGCACCAAGGATCTACGCGGCTTTTTCGGCTTTTTCTTTTTAGGATCGGGCTTAGCGTCCCTGCCCTTTTTTTCGAGATCGGCCATAGGCATTTCCTTCCCGTCCGAGGCGCTTATCGCGTCTCTCTATGCTCGGTATGCTTTTTGCAAAAGCGGCAGTATTTATTCATCGAGAGGCGATCGGGGTCGTTCTTCTTGCTCTTCTTGGAATCATAATTGCGCTGTTTGCAGTCTTGGCAGGCCAGCGTGATCTTTACGCGCATCCCTGCACCTCCTCACCATTGCAACAAAACTTGCCCGAAAAAAAAAGACCGGGCAGACCGTAGTAATTTAGCACAAATACCGCGGCTTGTCAACGGTTCGACTCCTGCCAACGGGTAAACTTAACCAAACCTATCTTTCATAAAAAACGTACGACGTGATGTCAAAACCTGATCGCCATATGGCCTTCGGTTTCGATAAACCCAAAGCGCTTATACAAGCCTTTCCCATCGCAGGATGCGTGCAGCCTAGCGGAGGTATATCCCATGCAACGCACCTCGCTAAGCACTTTTTTAAGCAGCGCCGAGGCGATGCCGCGCCTTCTGTACGGCTGGGCCGTAAACATGTTGGTGACATACGCCACCTTTCCCGAAGGGTTTGCATACGTGGGCGGTAGTTGGTAAAAACAAAGCCCGCCGGTAGCGACGATCTCGCCGTTGTCCACCGCAACCCATGCGACAAACGCTCCGGTGGAAAGGCCGTTTTCAAAATATGCCGTCAGCTCGGAGTCTATGTTGCATAAAGCGGACAAGCCCTCGTCTACAAGTTGTCGCTTGCGCAGTTGCACCAGATCGTCTACATCCCCTGCGGTCGCCTTACGAAATTCCATGTCGCATTCTCCTTATTATTCCGCCACGGGCAGTAATTTATAATAGCGAAGCTCTGTAAGCTCCGCTCCGCCGATCGCGGCCAGCTTTTGCATGCCGTCAAACGCAAAGCCCGCCCGCTCATAGGCGCGGCGCGCGCGGGCATTGTCCCTGAGCACCCACAAGCAAGCGGTATGAGCGCCCATTGAAAAAAGCTCGCGCTGTGAAAATTCAAGCAACCGGGCGCCCAGCCCTTTGCCCCAATATGCGGGCAAAAGGTAGCAGGCGCCGATTTCGCCCCATCCGTCCGGGCTGTCTTTGCCGCCCGGCGGACGCAGCGACAGCGTACCCGCGGCCGTCCCATCCACAAACAAAAGATATGCGGGAAACTTGCGCCCCGCCTCCCACTGCCGCCTCATGCGGCGCTCGCGCGCGCAGGGCGTAAGCGCGTCAAGGTACGTGCCGGGCACGATGCCGCGGTAGGCCGCCTGCCAGCTTTTCACCAGAATGCCAGCGATAACTTCAAGGTCGTCAAACCCTGCGCTTCGAATGTGTACCATCATACGGCGCCGCTCCCCGCGGCGCGCAACGCATCGCCGCTTAGGCGGTTGATGCGCCAATCCCCCAGCAGCTCCGCCCCCATCTTTGCGTAGAATTCGATCGCCGGGCGGTTCCAGTCAAGCACCACCCATTCCATGCGCGCGCAATCTTCCCGAACCGCCAGCGCGGCCAGAAACCTTAGGATGACCTCGCCGTATCCCTTGCGCCGATGTTCCGGTCGGATATAGATATCTTCCAAATATAGGCCCGGCTTGCATTCGAATGTGGAGAAGTTATAGCACCATACCGCGTACCCTACCACTTCCTCCCCTACCCGGGCAATAAGCGCCCTGGCGGCCTTGCGCTCGAAAATAGAACGGCGTAAGTCGTCTTCACCGCCCACCAGCGCATCGCTAAGCTTCTCAAACTTCGCGAGTTCGGCAATCATCGCGTACAAAAGCGGTATTTCATCTTCGCGCACGAAGGTAAGTGCAAGTTCCATCATATTCCATTTCCCCTCTTCTTCCATTTATATACCGTGTCCAAACATACGGGGTAAGCAAAAGAGGCCCAGAAAGCCAGTAAGGCGTACGCCAAGAGGGCACTCCAAAGCGCCGAGCCCTCCATCAATTTCAGCAATACGATGCCCACCAGCCCCCCCAGCATAACCAACGGCTGCGCAAGCAGAGGAAATGTGGTGGAGAACGAACGCCCTTTTGAAAGAAGCCATCCCACCAGAAAACCGGCCGCGGCTCCGGCCGCCGCCGCCCCGTCCATCAGCATATCCAGCGGCTGGTTTTGGGCCCTGCGCCACCCTACGATCAAAATCATCGCAAGGATCAGCGCGCCGCAAACTGCATAGACGGCCCATAAAAGCCGGGGGGTTTGTTCCGCCGCATCAAGCGTGATCCACGCAAACCACAAAAGGACGACCCCTACTCCCAGCGACGCGCCTACATCGAGCGGCGTATGCACGCCCGCATACATACGGGAAAGCGCCACGAGCCCTACCGCCAACACGCACAGCGCCCGCTGCCATACGCGGCGGGAGCGCAGCAGCAGCCCGCCGTACAGCGCCACAGCCGACGCAACGTGCCCGCTGGGAAACGACCAGCCCGTAGCGCCGGGCAGCGCACTTGCCAAAGGCGCCACCGCCGGGTTGAGTTCCCACGGCCTGGGCACTAAAAAAATGAGCTTCAATAGCTGATTGACCATGCCGCCCAGAAAGAACACCAGCGCGAGGCGGATGGCGAACTCGCGGTCTTTGCACCATAAAAACCAGCATAGAACGGCGATTACCACCACCTGATCGCCCAGATAGGTCGAAGCCATCATCACCACATCGAGAAAAGGATTGCGCAGCCCCTGCAACCATAGCAAAACACCCATATCAGCCCTCCTCAACGCCCGTCAGATCAAAGGGCGGCGTAAAGGCCAAATCGTCTGCGCCGGCGTCCTGCACATAGCCCTCATCGATGCCGCAATTGTATAGATATTCGGCGACGCGCAGGTACTCGCAGCGCGCAAGCTTGCGGGCGATCAGCGGGTATTTTGCCGCAGCCGCAATGGGCGCGTACTGCCCCATCAGCGAAAACATCGCCCTGCCCTTAAAGCGCGCCGCAAATCCGTCGATCACCGCGCGCGAATTGTCTAAATGCCCCGGCAATACCAGATGGCGGACGAGCACGCCGCCGGTCATCAAGCCGTGGCGGTCAAACGCGGGCGACCCCGCCACTTTAATCATCGCCTCGATCGCATCCACGACGCGCGCGGGATAATCGGCGGCGTTTGAATAGAGTTTCGCAGGCCCGGGCAGCGCATATTTCCAGTCCGGCAAGAACACCTGCACTGCGCCGCGCAGACGAAAGATAGCCTCGGGCAACTCATAGCCGCTCGAATTCCACACCACAGGAACCGGCAGCGGCTCTTCAAGGGCTAAAAGAACCGCATCGACAAAATGCCCGGGCGTGACGAGGTTGATATTGTGCGCCCCCTGTAAAACCAGCTCGCCCATGATGGCGCGCAAGCGCGCAGGCGAGACTTCCCTGCCGAAATTCGCCGCACTAATTGGATAGTTTTGGCAATATACGCATCCCAGTGCGCAGCCGGCAAAAAAGATCGCGCCGGAGCCGCGCGCTCCGCTGATGCAGGGTTCTTCCCAATGATGAAGCGCCGCGCGCGCTACGACGGGCCACATGCCGACGCCGCACGCGCCGCGCTCGCCTGCGGCACGGTCGACATTGCATCGCCTGGGGCATAAAACACATCGATCCATACATGCGAGGATAGCATACCGCGCTTCGGAAGCCAAGCCCGCAAGGCCGTTTGCGCCATAAAAAGCTTGGCCCGACAGGGAGCTATCCAAACCAGATCCTATGGTGCGGCAGCGCGAAAACCGGCCATACTCAAGCGTTTCATACGGATTCGGAAGCCGGCAGCCTCTCTCAAGCTAGGCGTAGGCATCCTGCACGACCGCGTCGGGGGGGTGAGAAGGCGGCTTAAGCGTGACCGGCAAGTACAGCGTTACGGAGGTTCCCTTGCCCAGCATGGTCGATACGTCCATGTTGCTGGCAAGGCCGGACAGCAGGCGAATCCGCTGGTTGATGTTGACCAGGCCCACGGAGCGCACGTCCTGCCCGATCCCCGCGATGTCCCGGTCCTGTTTCAACTGGCGGCGCAGATTTTCCAAGATTTCCTCGCTCATGCCCTTGCCGTTGTCGCTCACCTGAAGTCTGAGCTTGCCATCTTCGACGGAGGCGGCGACGGTCAGCCTGCCGTTCTGCTCCCGCCCCTCCAGGCCGTGGTAAACCGCGTTCTCCACCAAGGGTTGCAAGATCATCTTGGGTATAATCGCCTTCCTTGCGTCGCCTTGGATATCAAACGCCACAGCGAAGCGGTCGTCGAACCGAATGCGGACGATGCTAAGGTATTCGTTGACGATGGCAAGCTCATCATCCACGGTAACCCAGGGCGCGCCTTTGATGGAATAGCGAAACATCGCCGCCATGGCCGTAGAGATCGTGATCACTTCCGGGACGCGGTTGTACAGCCCTATGGAACGCAGACATTCTAAGGTGTTGTATAAAAAATGTGGGTTGATCTGGCTCTGCAGCGCGCTTAGCTCCGCCTGCTTTAGGTGAATTTGAAGGGCATACATGCCGGCCTCGTTCTTAAAACGCTGCCGTTCGGACTCGCTTAGACGCGAGAGCATGGCGTTGATGACCTCGGTGATGATATCCAGCTCGTTGTGAAAACGCAAGCTCACAAGCTGAGCCCCGCTCCTGGTGATGCCCGCCAGTTGATCGGTTAGCTTGCGTATCGGATACACCAGCCCCGTCAGCAGAATGATCCAAATGGCGGCTAGCAGCAAACAGCATAAGAAGATAACCATCATGACAGAAGAAATCGGCGATACTTGGCCGATGGCGGCATTATCCACCGAAACATCTAGATGCCAGTCGGTGGCCGCCATCTTTCGGACGATGCTTTCGATGTGCTGTCCTGCGGCGTCGGCGGGCTTGCCGCGCGCGGCGACCTCTTTGCCCGAGGCGTCAACGATTTGAATGTCGACGATGCTTTGCGGCATCGGTTGATCGATCACCTCGCTCAGCGTTCTGGCATTGCACAACACGACGCACGTCGCTACCCGCGTCATGGGAATCGTAGAGATCGTCGAATAGACAGGCATGATATAGGCATAGTAGTCCGGGCGGTTAGAGCTTGAGATGATGCCGGTAAAGAAGGGCTGCATAGGCTGAAAATGCACGATTTCGGGATAGGCGCGCTGCAGCGACGAGATAACCACGGAGTCCATCGCGATGCCGTAGGAAAACATGTGGTTGCTCTCATCAAAGAAGGACACAGCCAGTACATCCGCGCTGTTGCTTAGGATATAGCTGGCGTACAAATCGATGATGGGCTTAAGCTCCAACCGCGCGACCAGATTGTTCGTGGCGTAATAACGGCTGACATAAGTATTGTGGGCAAGAGTGGCGGCGGCCTTCCGGATCGAGCCGAACTTATTTTCCAGGCTTGTCTGCGTCGAATCGCAAATGGATTGGATGTACTCTTGGTTCTCCTTGCGCGCCGCGGCGTATACCTGATAAAAGTGTAGCACCACGACGCCCATGATCAAAAGAATGCCGGCGATGATCGTGGCGTTGATGCGCGTGGCAAGGCTTCTCATCCTGCGCCGCCCCCCGCTCTTTTATATTGCAGCGGCGTACAGGCGAGCTTTTTTCGAAAGACATGGCAAAAAT
Source organism: Eubacteriales bacterium (assembly GCA_031551255.1). GTDB lineage: Bacteria > Bacillota > Clostridia > Christensenellales > UBA1750 > JAVBNW01. Next base: position 50,959 of record JAVBNW010000033.1, read on the forward strand.
ATTGAATATCGCTGTAGCCGCAGGCCTTGGCGATCTCGTCGATGCTCATGCCGGTTCTGCGCAGAAGCTGCTTAGCCTTGTTCAGCCTGAGCAGATTTACGTAGTCGCTGTACGTGGTATGAAGGCGCATTCGGAACAAATACGACACGTGGTTGGGGGAGATGTAAAACCGTTCCGCCAAGCTGCCCAACCTTAGGGGTTCGGAGATATGCTCGTGAATGTACTGCAAAAGCTGCCCGAACGGATCTCCTCCTTCTGTTGATGTGCCGATTTTCAAGAAGAATTCCTTATTGCGCAGTAGCACCTTGGGCGAAGCGTCCTGATCGGCGTACAGCGCGCTTGCAGCCGGTTTAGTTTTAGCGTGGTATGCCTTAAGGCGGCCTAGGATGTCGTCCGCCATCTCCTGGGTGATGGGCTTGAGGCAATAGTCGAACGCCGCATATTGGATGCTGGTGCGCAGGAGGGTATAATCCTGCACGCCGGACAGGATGACCACGTCGGTAGCGATGCCCGCTTCCCTTAGGCCCGCCAGCAGCTCCGTGCCGCTCAGCTCCGGCATGCGGATATCCACAAAGGCCACGTCGGGCGGCTGACGCAAAATGTATGAAAACGCCTCCCTGGCCTTCGTCGTTGAAAAGACGACCTGATAGCCGTACTCTTCCCAACGGAATGTGCCAAGAATCCCCCGCAGAACCCATTTTTCATCGTCTACTACGACGACGCTGTGCATATCAATCCCTCCTATCCATCATGAAACCTCTTGCGAAACCAGGGCGTGGCGGCGTCGATTCGCACTGCGCTCTGTCTCCCCCGGCA
>JAVBNW010000078.1:0-34438 GCA_031551255.1 Eubacteriales bacterium
TACGTGCCGGTGCCGTCGGTCTCCTTGCGGGAGGTTAGGCGCGCATACTCTCCGACGCCCGCGCTGCCCAGGTTGCCCAACACCGTCTCATACGTATAGTGCGTCGCGCCGCCCGTGGGGTAGGTTACCTTTTCCAGCAGCAAGAAGTCGCGGGCGCAAGGGGGAACCGAGAAAAGGTCTTTGTTGAAGTAGTTATCCCTAAGGTTCGCCATACCGTAGGTGAACGACGTCGCCCGGCCCAGCTGGTCGACCTTGCGGCTCAGCAGATACTTTGCCGAGTACCCCGGGGCAGGGCTCAGCTCGTACCGAAGCTGCCCGCCGTCCGGAAGCGAAACCGTGACGAGGGTTTCGCCATACGCGATGTTCACCTCGCGCCCACAACTGTCGGTGATCTTGGTAACCAGCGCGCGCCCGCTCACCATTCTGTGCTTGCACGTAATCTTGTTGCCGTACCGGTCTGCGACGCCCAAATAACGGCCGTCTTCTCCGAAATACTCCTTGCGGCCGTCCTTGTGGTTGAGTACGTAGGCCGAGTTCACCTCGCCGTTGCCGAAGGTACCGGCGTCGGCCTGTAGGCTGATGTCCCGCGCGCCGTGCTTCTCCAAATTCGAGTCGTTGGAGGACAGCGTCGCCTTAATCTTGTAGCTGTCTCCGCCGCCGGTGTGCAGGTACTTGTCGTTCGCGCCGCCCGCCGTGTCGATCTCGAGCCGAGGAAAGCCCAGCGACCACCCCGCGCCCAGCCGGTTGTTGCGCTCGGTCTCCGTATCGCAGGTCGTGTTCGTATACACGGTTCGGGTGCCGGGTTCATTCCAGTCTAGGTCAATCACATCTTGATACTCCACATAGTAATAATAGGCATCGGACCAAGAACGTGTCGGACGCGGATTTGCGTTCGCATAGGCATACGCCTCGCTCTGCGTTGCGCAATACTTGTGGATGTCCCAGCTTTGGCGTTCCTTGATGCCCGTCGTCCGCGACGTCCTCGTAAGCTCGATCGACACCGCCCACCGCATTTGCAGGGCTTCGCAGAACGTATCGTACAGCCCCGCCTTGCTCGAGTCGAACCTGAGCATGATACCCAAGTCCAGCCCGTTCTTGCCGGGCAGCACGGCCTCGGTGCTCTCGTACACGAAGTGCCCCGAGTGCGCGCGGATGTCCTCGTTCGCGCCCTGGCGGTACGCGAACGGCGCGTCCAGGTACTTGCGCGCGTCGGCGCGGCCGCTGATGCCCGACGACCCGAGGGCCATCGTCTGCATCGTCTCGCCTTGCGCTGTCGCGCCGCCCGGAGCTACAGCCAGGCCGTCCCGCTCGCCCCCCGCAGCTGCTTCGGCCCCGCCGCCCGCCGCCGCCGGGCTTTTCGTGTTGGACAGCGCGCTTTCCGCCTCGTGAAGCGCCATCCCGCCGCGGCTCATGATTCCGGCGAGCGAAACCGCCTCGGCAAGGCTCTTGCCCGCGCCGTCGCACGCCCGCACCGCCTCCAGCGGCAGGCCCAACTCCTCGCACAGTCTCGCCTGTTCCCGCGCGTCCAGCAGGCCGAACCGCTCGATCCTGAGCATTTCTTCCAATGTTCTCATGTTCTTCTCCTCTTTCTTTTTCGTAGCAATGGAAACACCCGCCCTCCCATACGGAAAGGCGGGTGCATGGAGTCCCGATAGCGCTGGCCTCACAGCCGCGCGCATAGCGCCGGGCGACAGGTTCGCCGGCCCGCGCGCACGACGGGCCGATATGCGTCGCTCGCCCGAACCAAAGGTCGCCTAAGCTTCATCCCCCAGGCGGATGATCTCGATGACGCCCGCCGTGCCCACTCTGCCATCTTCACTTTTACCAGATACGTTGTATACTTCGGCTCCACCAACGCCGCCCGACGCGTTGATCCGCCCTACATGTTGCTGAAACTGTAGCGGTAAACCGCTTTGTTATCGGCTGTCATCGCACAACTATTTCAGCCACCTTACAATCACAATGCCGCTGCCGCCTGAGCCGCCCGCATCGCTCCCGCCGCCACCGCCGCCACCCGTGTTGGGCGAGCCTGCTGCGCCGTTATATTTTGCACCGTTCCCGCCACCACCCGCGCCACCATTGGCAGCAGTATAATTGGCGGTGCCACCACCGCCCCCACCGGCGTATAGTGCGCCGGATGTTTCGCCGAACGCGAATGTCGTAATGCCTTGTCCCGTGCCGGAGTAAGTGCCATTGCCACCAGTGCCGGCCTGACCATTTGCGCCATTCGAACCGCCCGTGCCAGCGGTTGTACTCCATCCAAAAAAACCACCGCCTGAACCGCCGTTACCACCGTTAATGCCGGTAGCCGGATTACCGCCCAGCGCGCGGTATGCGTTGTTCAAAAACTCGCTATAACCGCCAGCAGCCTTGGCCGATCCACCTGCACCGATGATCACCGATATATTGGTATCGCCGGGCGCGACAATTGCGTTGTACGTCTTGGTATAGCCGCTACCCCCACCGGCAGCATCACCACCACCGCCACCACCTACAAGAAACACGTCGACTACCAAATTTCTTTTCATCACGAGCACCCCAGATGACAGCAGCTTAACATAGCGGTATATAGCATCGCCATGTTCTTCATAGGAACCGCTATAGGTAAATTGCGCAGCATCGCCTCCGGCCCCGTTTTTGACGGCTTCATACAGCTCGATGAGCGCGTCCTGAACGCTAACGGACGACATGCCCTCGATCGGCGCGACGGGAATGTCGCTTGCCGTCAGGTCGATGCCGCCCTCCCCCTCCGGCGTCTTGCCGTTGACCGTCGCCGGATCGCCCTTGGGCCCCCGGGGCCCGGCCGGGCCGATGGGCCCCTGCGGGCCGGTTTCGCCGGGCTCGCCTTGCGGCCCTTCGATCGCGATTTTGCCGACGTTCCTCCACGCAAGGGCGTCGATATCCCATGCGTAGAGCACATTGTCGCCGGACGTGCCCACCAGCCATCCGTCGTTCACGCTTCCGGTCGGATGCGCGGACTGCAACGCCTGCAACGTCGGATACAGGCCCAGCAGGTTGACGCGCAGGCGCGCGGCATCCGCGATATCCTCCGGCAACAACGATGCGTCGAGCAGGCCGTGCTCGTTCAGCGGCGCGACGCCGTTAGCCGCGCCCTTTTGCTCCAGCGGAATCGTATCGGCCTTGAGCGCGCGCACCCATTCCTGCAGCGCCGCGTGATCCGCGGCGGTAAAGTTCCGGGCGACCGCCGCCCCGGCGGGCCAGTCCCGCGCCGCGCCCTGCGCGCCGCGCAACACCGTCAGGGTGTTGTCGGACTTGGCCGTCATCAGCACGGTTTCCGTGTTGCCGGCCTGTCTGCCGATCACCAAGTAGTTTGGCGCGGCGGGCAGTTTCGTACCGTCCCGCACCACAAAAGTTGTCCCCGTCGCGTCTATATCGGCCAATAGGGTAGTCACAGGGCTGTTTGCCTGCGGATGGTATAGAGTCGGGTATGCCATGGGTCATCTCTCCTTTTGTTTTGGTCGTTGTGGCGTCGTTATGCCTTGTCCGTTCTACCGTCCTGCCTTTGCATGCTGCGGGGGTGGCATACAAAAATGCAAGCCCGGCAGGCTCTCTTGCCCGCATCAGTCTTGCACCATAAAGAGTCTAGCATGTCAAGCACGACAAAACGCGACATGTTCACTGATTTTTTATTACCCTAATCCCTAGTAAAATAGGCATTCATAGTCTTCTGTACCAAACACGACATCCTCGATACACAACCGGCGAGTCGCTCTCCAGGTGCTACAATTGCCGTTCCGTCCCCACAGGAATGTATCCGCGACCCGGCTATTCAGGCTTGGTGATGTTGGTAATCTGCACGGCGCTCAACCCATATTTCCTCGCAAGCTCGTGCCTGTTGAAGCCCGTAAACTCTTTCCTGATCCGTGCATGGCGAATCATGCGGATGATGGAATCCTGTTTGGAGATATATACCGTGGTGCCGCCGTACGCCCGAGATAAGGTCAAAGCAGCCTTAACGCCAGTGGAAGCGGCTATTACACTATGGGGAGAGGGCAGTTCATCGGGCGTTACCTCTTCCAGCCTTTCGGGGATGTCTTTCATGTGTCACCTCCATGCGCGCGTTCCATGTCAAAAGTTGGTCTTCTTTTCATCCACCCACCGCGGGGTACTGGCCAGGGCAGAAATAACATGTGATGCGGTGCGGAGCGTTAACCAGTTTTCTGACGCCACTCCTGTAGTTTTTTGGATGAAATTCCGCATGTGCTTTTCATCCCATCCGAGCTGCGCTCTGTACTGCTGAATCGTCCATAACTGCCGTTTGGTTGCCATGCCCTCGCGGCGACGGTCTTGCTCCGAGCGCCTACACAGTTCATCAATAAGGAGCGCTGCTTCTCCTTTAGTCAATGCCTTGATGCTGACTTGTCCGATCAACGTTTCCATCAAATCGTGAAGGTCTTCCGAAGAGTAACCCAAATGCCTGGTCACGGCCCATATCTTCCTTACCTGAGCCTCTGTGATATCTCCTTCCGTTTGTTCAAGCTGACCAGCTTACAAGGTCCTATTTTTGCTTATCAATTTGGAAAAAGCACAGAAGCTGACTACGTCCATTTGCTGGGCGATGTTCTATACCTCCATGATTGCGGGCTTTTGAGCTTCCACTGCCGACTCGAGGAGCTGTTTAAGTAGTCCGCTCCGTTTTCCTGCAACTGGGTATATTCGTTCAGCATAATCGTCAATATCCGTCTGATACATGGTTGTTCCCCCTAAAACATCATCATCGAGCAGGCTTCGAGTACGGTCGCCTTGGTTATAGGGCCATCGCCGGCGATGGCCTGGCATCGGATGATGATCTTGGAAAGCCACGGATGCCGCCCTTAGAACTTTTGAGAACACGCGCAGCTATCTCCTCGGTCGCAGCCTTATCAATCGTGCAGCGTCCCAACACGCCAGCGATTTCTTCAGCGGTAAGACCTCGTGTTTTGTAGATATAGTCGATTCTGGAGTCGATCTGTCCATAATTCTCACGCTGCGTCCGTTTCTTGAACTGCGATTCGATAGAAGACGCAACCGCTATGATCAGGGCGCAACCATACTCGGAGGTTTCTTCATGGATGTCTCGCAGAACCTCGTTTTTTTGATAGAATTGGCTTGCAACAGTTTAACAACCTCATTGATGACGAGCGTGCAGGGATTTGCACGCAAATACCCGATCAGTGCATTTTTCATATCCCGTACCGAACTGTGTGTAACATCATAGTTACACGCTTCGCCTATGCGCCGAATCAAGTTACGGGAACTCATGAGACCATCCGCCTTGACATATACAGCCTTCTGCGAACACTCAACAAAGCGCCTGATCGTATATGTCTTGCCTATCCCCGCGTTGCCCATGACGACCCCAATGCCGCGAACGTCTTCCGTCGCGTGGCATAAGCCCATGACGGCCGTGGCATCCACTTCTGCCCTTCCCGCAGATAGAACTCATAGCTGGGACTGGAGTCCCCCCTTTCACGGCGTTCTTCAATGACCCTGCTGTCGCGCGTCGCTGAGAAAGGGGTATAATGGGCGTCGTATCGCTATCGCCCTTTCCGGTTTGACTCCGGCCTTTGATAGCGTCCAGCAGCGATTCTTTATCTGTAAACTGAAAAAGCATGATCTCGCGAACATCATCCTCAGAAACGCCATATTCTCTGATGCTGCCGTTGGTTTCCCCGTGTGCCCGCCGCTGCTTTGCGGTCCATTCCTGTAAGTGATCATCGTCGCCATTCATCGTCAATAAGTCCTTGGCCTCGGCGACGATCAGCCTGTCGTTGAGGTAAACATATATTTCATACGGCTGCATGGGATCGAGGCGGATCAATATGCTCTTGCAGAAAAAATAGTGGATCAAGAAATTTCACTGGATGTTGCTTTGTCTATTTCATCCATGACGAAGACAAAGTCCAATGTCAAAAGCATTTATTACATATACTATCTTGAATTACTAATTTCAATATTAAACATGGAATACATTAAGGACTCGATTATATATAATGGCTATTTTTGTATAATAGAAGAAATTTTAAATGACATATACAAATTTACTGATATAGAAATCAATAAAATTATCAGTTTAAGAAACTAAAGAGAACGAAAAAACCGTTGTAAACTTAGAAATTAAAACAATTAAATCAATAAGTAAGTCATTGGAAGAAATATCTAATCTTTTCTTATAGTCGAATTGCTTCCGCACTTCCGCACCTCGGATCGTCTAAAAAAATTGAAAGCTCCCATCCTGACGCAGATCGGAGGTTTTTGCCTGAAGTGCTGATTGGCCGCAATCCGTACTTTAGGCTTCATACAAAGCCCGTTTTAGGCACGATTTGTTATCATTTCCTATGCCCGGAGAGTGTTCGCCAAGTAGCGTGCGGATAATGCATTCAGAGATACTTTTCATAAGGGAGAATATTTTTGCACCGAAATGCCCCAATCGCAGCTAGTCTCGGATAGTTTCGCCGAATTCCATCCATTCCCGGATATACGTTTTTATCCCGCTAGTTTTACCATATGGAGTGCGGAATAACAGCGGAGACGATGCATGCCGACATACGCGTAACAATTGTCGATTGATATACGAAGAAGCCCACAACAATAAAAGGCCGTCGTAAAACCAAATCAAGAAGCCAAAGTCGCCTGTTACGAGGCGATTTTAGCTTCTTTGCCAACCGTTCCTTCCGTCGCACCATCCTGCGTCGCGCTTCCTCGGCGGGGGGGTCACGGGGGGTACGCGTACCTCCCGTGCCGTAATCACCACCGGCGAATGGTCTTTTTTTCGCGTGTGGCGACCAGAATGCCTATGGCCGTGCTCGCCCCGCCGAGCACCATCCAGAACAGCGGGTTGGGAACCCGGGAGGACGGCTTAGGCGAGCTTTCCGGCAAGTCGACCGCAGAATCGTTCGGCGTAAGATCCGTAGGCGCAAGGGCCTCCCCATCGGGCTCGGCGGTCTTAAGGGAAGCGCCGGCCTTGGTGGGATCGGCCAAGGGCATGCCGATCGTAGGGGCATTGTCGCCCCGGCTCATCATCCATACAGCGCCAATGCCCAGTGCAATGCCTACGACCAGAGCAGAAATCGTTATCAAAACGGCAACGTTTTTTTTCATCGTCATTCCTCCCGTATCGTCTGATTGGACGCATGCGGAAAGAAATTAGTTCTGTCTTGATGCGATGCAATGTATGGAAACGCGCATCCGACGAAGGGGCTGGGCCCAAGCGCACAGGCAAGAGCACGATTACCCCTCGGCAAGCGCTCCGCCCGCAACCCTGTATATTTTTGCGGAAGAACCTAAAGGAGTGCCGTCCACAGCGGCGGTGATGAACGTTTGCACGCCCTTCATATGGGTAATCAGCGCATCCCGGCGGCGCACGTCCAATTCGCTCATCACGTCGTCGAGCAAAAGTACGGGGCATTCTCCGGTTTGCTCCTGCAAAAGCAGCAATTCGGAAAGTTTCAGCGCGAGCGCAGCGGTGCGCTGTTGCCCCTGGCTGGCAAACAGGCGGCTATCCCGGTTTTGAATCTTGATGGGAAAGTCGTCGCGGTGAGGCCCTACCGAGGTCGACCCGCGCCGTATATCGTCGGCACGCGCGCCGCCAAGCTGCCTAAGCATCGCCTCGGCGATATCCTCCTCCCCGACATCCACCCCCGGACGGTATGAAACGGAGAGGTCTTCCGTGCCGGAGGAAAGATCCAGGTGCATCTCACGCGCCAATGCCGCGAGCCTTGCGGCAAAGGCTTCTCTGCGCACAAGCAATTCCGGCGCGCAAGCGCACAACTGCTCATCCCAAACATCGAGCATATGCGCAAGCCCCGGTTGTCTTGCCACCGAGCGCAGCAAGGCATTGCGCTGCTTAAGCACGCGATTGTAGCGCTGCAGCGCATAATAATAGCCCGGTTCCGCCTGGGAAAGCTCGATATCCACAAACCTGCGGCGCTCCTGCGGGCCTTCTTTGATTAAGCGAAGGTCTTCCGGCGCAAACAGTACGGCGTTCAGGTGTCCCAGCAACTCGCCGGTTCTTGAAATTTCCGCACCGTTCACCGATACCTTTCTACGTGCGGAAGGGTAGAGCCGCACGTCGATATCGTGCTGGGCATAGCGGTGCTTAACCTGCGCCCGCAGCGCGGCCTCCTGCCTTCCCCACAAAACCATATCTTTATCAGACCTGGTCCTGTGGGAGCGGCCGGTGCTCAAAAGAGCGATAGCCTCGAGCAAATTCGTCTTTCCCTGCGCATTGTCGCCCAAAAAGACCGTAACCCCGTCGCTAAGCTCCAGCAACAGGGACTCATAATTGCGGTATTGCCAAAGACGCAGCGACGACAGTATCATCTACAAAAGCGCCGCGCATGCGGAAACCGAATTTTCTGGGGACGAACTGTGGAAAGCTAACAAAGTTATCCACATATTTCTGCACAGGCAAAAGCTCACGGTCATCTGCCGCCCCTCGCTTTTTTCACACAATGCACAGCCCTACGACTACTACTGCTACTTACTCGTATTATACTACACCATAAGGAGCGCCGCCGCCAGCTCTTTGCGCCGAATGGATATACCTATGTAAGAAACGCCGGAGGCGACGAAAAGAACGCGCAAAAAGGATGCCGGTCAAAACGCGCACCGGCTCCATCCTTGTTGCAACAGGCGCTGTTTTCCTCTGGAATTATGCGCTGCGCGGCTTAACAAGATTGGCGACCTGCGTCGCGAGCTTCCACTGCAGTACAGAGTTGGCGGCGAAGTCGCCATAATGGTACCGATCGGGGCTATTGTCCATGAAAATCTTGCCGTCGACAACCCTTGGGAAAAGCGCTATCAACCTCGTATTTTTTCCTTGAAATCTCATGCCCGCAATGGCCATACATTTCTTCCAACGCAACCATGTCGTGGCGCTGATTGGCGAAACAGCGCTCCATGCCGCCTTAACCCGCTATTTTCTTATCCCTAAGCGCGATGAAGGTGAAATGCGCGCGCAGGCTCTCCGGATCTAAGTACGGTTCCCCTGGTTTGTGTGCCGTGCGCATTTCGCCAAAGTCGGTAGGGTTTATAAGGATACGGGTAAGACCGTTTTTCTCCAGAAGGAGATTGCCGATCGGACTGCGGGCGACGATCATGGGCAAGGCCCCGAATTCGTGCTTCATGTAGGTGAGCGCGGCATCGATGGCAAGAGAGATTCACGTTAGGCTTACGCTCCCTTGAAGATCTCCGTCTTCATCGAATTTGGCGAGATCAAACTGCATACAGGGGACTTCACACCCGGATAGCTCGGCCGAGAGCGCCTACATAAACATATCGACGTTGGCTGAAGGTTCATTAAGACCGCAAAAGAGTAAAGCGCAAGCATGTGCTCTTGTGGTCGCTTTTGTAGCCGTTATAAAGGCTTCTTCGGTTGGGCTGATCTTAGCTTCTAGCAGCATGCCTTATACCCCTTACTCTTTGATGCAATTTTTAACAGAACGTTTCGTTTATTTGTCTGGCCCGTATCTTCTATACATACCCATAAAGCGGCAAGCCTCACATAAAATGTGCAAGGCTTGCCGCTTTTTCTTCTTATGGCGTGAGGGCCGCTATAGAGCCTGTACGCTTAAGCGAATTTGGCCTTTCCAGGTATCGCCTGCGCCGAGAATCAACATACCGCTCTCTTGGGTATATCCCTTTGAGAATAGATTGATGAAATCCGTAGAGCAGGTTTGCGGCTCAATGCAAAAGCCGGGCCGATTTTTCGGCGTGTAAACCACCGCTTTGCCAAAGGCGTCGTCGGCATTGAGCGTGACGGCAAGCCCCCAATCGCGAAACTCGATACGCGAAGATTTTTGAGAATCCATGCCGCTGTATACCGTATCGACATCGGCATTGCTCAAAGGGCGGAGCTTAGCAAGGTCGTACCTGGCATCGCCCGCCACCGGAATCAGCTTGCCGGTGGGCAGAAGCTTATCGTCCGCCTCAAACCGCATTTGTGCCGGACAGCTGAGAAATACCCTATCGGGGTTTCCCGCCTTGGTAAAATACGGATGGATGGCGATGCCGTAGGGCATGTCGCGCTTGCCGAGGCTTACTACGGAAAAATCTATAGAGATACCTTTTTCGCAAAAAGAGATCGTTACCACAAACTTACACGGGTAAGGGTAACCTTCAAATACCTCCATCCCCTCGCGAATCTCCATGCTGCCTTCTACATAAGCCCCTTTTTCGTCCGACCAATGACGAAAGGTGAAAGATTCGTCCTGCGCTAGGCCGTGGATAAAACGGGGTTTTCCGTTTTTAACCAAAGTGTGGGTTTCTCCCTGAAAAGTATAGGTGCTCTCCCTCGTGCGATTCGGCGTTGGAAATAAAATAGGGTTGCCATACCCTGCGCCTCCGGCGCCGATATCTTGCGTAGGCATGAGCAGCTCACGGCCTCCTACGATCCACGAATACAGGTTAAGTCCGGCTCCCGGCGCAATTTGCGCCATACATCCCGGGCCTGATAATACCACGCGTTCCAGGCCGGAATCGAGCTTGTCCTGGTATGAAATATATCCGGACATATAACTTCCTCCCTCCATTGTTGTGTTGTGATTACGATAACACAGCGCCCATCAATCTTCAATCCTGCATGCCGGATGGGCAATCGAAGTATTTTTTGTGGCTGTTGGCGGACGTTGCGCGCGCTCACCTCGGCCTTGTCGGGCAAGATGGCATGGATTTATATGTAAAAAATAGAACGTGAATATTGATTTACTGGTATTTTTCTACATTGTGTGGTAAAGTGCATGTGAATTCATTTACATTTCTATTTGGTTCTATGACTGTAACAGGCTATATTTTTGACAACGGTAACTTTATACAAAAAATGGGATTCTGTGCGCAAAATTCTATCGATCGTTAGATAGATTAACAGGAAATGTCGCAAAATCCTCAAGCAGTAAAGAGGTGCACGATGCAAATCGTCCATGTACAATCATTGCCTACGCAGCTTATTTTATCGGGATTTGTGTATATTATAACATTTATGAATCATTATATGGCTTCGAAAATCATTTTAGATATTTACGGAGAAAAGGTATCGGCTACTCGAAAAGTTGCCTTTGCTATTGTGGCCGGAGTATTGCTGCATACCGTTGTTTTTCAGGGAATACGCTATATGCAAGCTGCATTTTCTCTTCCCATGCTGGTTACAACACTATTTTCCGAGCCGAACCCGATATTTGCGCTGTTCTACTACTTTATTGCATGCAAGATTTTTAAGCTTTCCCCCATCCGATCCATACGCCTGATGACGCACGCCTATTTATATATATTCTCGTGCAGTACTCTGATCGACATTATAGGCTGTGTGCTGGCCAAAGCAATGGGCGGCCACTTGGCTCTATATGAGCTTCTTTGTTTGCTTCTTGATGTTATTCTGGTTTTTTTGGTTACACATATCTTCCTTTTTCTTATTCACAAGACAAATTACCGAATCGACCTGAGGGATGCGATGTTTGTCAAAAGCATACCGCTCGAAGCTTTACGAAGTTTTATTTGGATTGGTGCGGCTTACGCCATTAGCTTAACTCACGTGCTGTTTGACGCCGGAGAAACCTTCGGAGGCCATTTTCTCGTCGCCTTTTCGACGATCTCGATTTTTACCCTGGGCCTTATGTGGGATATCAACCGCGTTGCCAGAACCAGATTGCAGAATAAAACCGCCTATGTCGGCGCTCTTAGCAAATCGATGGATGATTTTCGAGGATTTAAACACGATTTTAAGAACATCCTTCAGACATATAGCGGTTATATCGAAATCAACGACATGGAAAAGCTGCGCCAATATCATGAAACCATGACAAACAAATTGCTGGTTACGGAATCCCAATTGGAGCTGGCAAAGAGAATGGAGGATTGCCCTGCGATCATATCTCTTTTGATGGAAAAGCTGGAGTATGCCGGCCGCAACGGCGTAGATTTTCGGCTACAAATCGGCGGAAAACTTTCGATGGCCGACGACAGGCTGCTGGCAACCTCTCGTTGCATAGCCAGCCTGCTTGATAACGCGGTCGAGGCCGCGGCGGAATCGCAAAGGAAAATGATGCTGTTTTCCTTTACGGAAAAGAAGAACGGAAACCAGCTGTTCGTCATCACAAACAGCACGCAAGGGGACGTTGACATCGCAAAATGCTGCCGTTTGGGCTTTACCACGAAGGAAAGCCATATGGGGGTGGGCCTTACCACCGTAAGAAATATTATCGACGAGGATCCTCTGGCCACCCTGAATATGACATACTATCAAAATGAATTCAGCGTTTATATTGAAATCTTTCAAGCGGACAAAAGCAAAGATGCGGCTCAGAGCCATAGATCGGTGTGATTTGGGGTCGTTGCCTGAGCTTCGCGTTTGCCAGGGCCATAACGGGGTCATGGCGCCCACATGCTCGGTTTGCATGAATTTGCGCGGATGGAAGGCTTGCGATGGGGCGTTTGATCCGTCCGTGAACGGAAACCTGCGCAAGGGCATAGGATGGCATAGCGAAAGCGATATCCATCCATATGTTGGGAGGAGCATCCATGAATCTATGCAACAGGCCCCGCTGCCCCGCATCCATCGTTCGCCCGCCGTGCTCCATCTGCCCGCCCGGGTCTACAGGGGCAACCGGGCCCATCGGCGCTACCGGCGCCACGGGCGCTACCGGCGCCACGGGGCCTACCGGACCCACGGGGCCTACCATCGTGCCCATTCCGACATCCGCTGATCAGTGCTCCTATCTTTCTGCCGATGCGTCGGGAGAATACGTTTTTAAGCCTGTTTTAAGTGAAAGCAACGGTTTTTATGCCGAACACAACGGCTTTGCGATGTGGAACTACGACCCGCTTATGGCCGCAGCCCCGTTTACCCCAGCCACGGGCGTGCTCTATCTTTCGAAGATCTTTCTCACCTGCCCGCAGTTTGTCTTTACCGTGCGGTTTTCCATTGCTGCCGCTGCCACGGCTCTGACTTCCGGGCAAAACTTTGTCGGCATTTACAACGGTAACCTCCAGCTTGCGGCATCTACGGCAGATCTTACCGCGCAGCTCACCGGCGCATCCGGCGAATTTTTTGCCGATCTTTCGTTTCCCGCCGTGCTGCCGCTGGGAGCCTCCTATTTCGCATTCCTCTTCAATGGAACCGGCCGGCCCGCCTTGTATGGGGCTGCTATGCCCAATGCGGATACGACGCTGCATCTTAGGGCTTCCGATCCAAGATTTGCATCCGTGGCCGGGCCGTTTACCTCGCTGCCCACCTCCATCGACGTTGACGACTTACTGCGGGGAACACACAGCATTTGGGCGGGGATTTAGCCAATATGGGCCGGAAGGGCGGGCACATTTCCGCTCTGCCTTTTTTGTGCGGGGGCGCATGATTGCGAATCGACCGGCGATGCACTATACTGTAAAAAACGATGTGCGCTGGAGGGATGCTGGTGGACAAGCGCCTCAAGAACGTCCTGAGAACGGCCGGGCTGTGTGCGATGGACTGCCTGTTTCTCCTGGCCGGGTACGCGGCGTCGATCGTATTGTTCACCTATTTGCGCAAGATTCCCGGAGGATTTCTCGAGCCTTATCAATCGAGCATTCCGTATATGATCGTCGGTTGCGTTGCGGCGTTCTTTTTGCTGGGTGTTTATCGGGATATGTGGGGCTATATTTCCTTGTTGGACATGCTGCGTCTGGCGGTTGCTTCCGGCATCGCCGCGTTCGTGGGCTATTTGGCGATGCGCTTTACCTGGGGCGTATGGCCCTCGCCCATCATCGGCGTTACCGCGTTCTATATTTTTTTTACGATGACCGCGGGCGTGCGGCTTCTGCCTTCGCTCCTTAGCACCGCGCGCAAGGTGGTGGGCTGGCGGAGCCTTGGCAAAGACAATCGGGTGCCGCTTTTGGTGGTAGGCGCGGGCGAGGCCGCCGCCGCGCTAATCAAAGACATGCAGAACCAGGGAAAGGAATGCCCCTACCGCATCGTCGGCGCGGTGGACGACAACTCCGGCAAGCACGGCAGAGCGCTGCGCGGCGTGCCGGTACTGGGGGGTTCGCAGGATATCCCCACGCTGGCCAAGCGCTTAAGCGTGCAGGAGATCGTCATCGCCATCCCCTCGGCTACCACCGAGCAGCGCCGTGCGCTGATCTCCCTTTGTGCGCCGACGGGCTGCAAGCTCAGGGCCATGTCCGCGGTATCCGATGCGGCGGATGCAAAGGTTACCAAGCTTCACAATCTGGATGTAGGAGATCTCCTGGGCCGCAAAGAGGTCGTGCTTGACCCTAAGCTGATGGCGACCTATCTGACGGGCCGCACCGTGCTCGTAACCGGGGGCGGCGGCTCCATCGGCTCGGAACTGTGCAGGCAGATCATGCGCTTTGATCCCCAAAGCATGGTGATCTTCGATTTTTATGAAAACAACGCATACGACCTTGTGCGGGAGCTGCGCCTTGTGTACCACGACCGCGCCGACGATATCGTGGTTAGGATCGGCTCGGTGCAGGACAGGGCGAGGCTCCAGGCGGTGTTTGACGAGGTAAGGCCCGACGTGGTGTTTCATGCCGCCGCTTACAAACACGTGTCCTTGATGGAGCAATGCCCGGAGCTGGCGATTCAGAACAACGTGTTTGGAACCTACAACACTGCGCAGTGCGCCATGAACAGCGGCGTTCGGCGGTTTGTGATGATATCGACCGACAAGGCCGTCAACCCCACCAACGTTATGGGTGCATCCAAGCGGCTGGCCGAGCTGGTGATTCAATCCATGAACGGGCAGGGCACCGAGTTTGTTGCCGTGCGCTTTGGAAACGTGCTTGGATCCAACGGCTCGGTAGTGCCGCTGTTTCACCGCCAGATCGAGGCGGGCGGGCCGGTCACCATTACGCACCCCGATATCATCCGCTATTTTATGACGATCCCCGAGGCCGCGCGCCTCGTATTGCAGGCGGGCGCGCGCGCGCGCGGAGGCGAGACATTCGTGCTGGATATGGGAGAGCCGGTGAAGATCATCGATTTGGCCAGATCCATGATCCGCATGGCCGGGCTTGAGCCGGAGACGGACATCCCCATCAAGGTGATCGGGCTTTTGCCCGGCGAGAAACTCTATGAAGAGCTGCTTCTCGCAGCTGAAGGCGCCGAAAAGACGGAGGATGAAAAAATTTACATCGCCCATTCCACGGTGTTGACCAATGCCCAGAGGCGCGATATATTGGATAGACTGCACCAGGTTATCGCCCAGGGCGGCGATGTGAAAGCCTGCATCAAAGATCTGCTGCCGACGTATCGGCCGCAGGAGCAATAGGGGGAATACCATGCCGGCAAAGCGCGCAACCAAGCGCATGAGCCAAGAGGCGATGGGAAGGCGACTGTCGGACAGGCTTGCTATGTATGCGGGGCTGTTCGTGCTGGCGATCTTCATCGTACATCCGCTCATTTTCACTAATCACTATTTTAACATCACCGAGACAAAGCTTTGGTCATTTATAACGATTCTGTGCGTATCGCTCGGGCTGATGGTTTGCGCAGCCGTGTACACGCTCATGCTCGGCTATGCTCCCAAGCTCAACGTCAAAGAGCGCTTAAAGAGTTTAAGGCCCTATGAGGTTGCGATCCTGGCGTATTGGGTCGTAATTCTCATCTCGGCGTTTACCGCGGACGACATGCGCGTGGCCTTTATGGGCTTTGGAGCCCGCAACGAGGGCTTCTTTATGCAGAGCGGCTATATTCTCGCGTTTTTGGTCGTAGCACGGTTTTACCGGCCCAGGCTTCGCGATCTGACGATTTTCTGCGCGGTTGCCGCTGCGGTGGCGCTGTACGGCATTTGCCAGTATTATGGAAACGACTTTCTGCAAATCAACGGCAACGAGCCGGTCATGGGGCCGAAGATGGTATTCTTCTCCACCATGTCCAATAAGAATGTAATTTCAACGTATCTATGCCTGGCGCTCCCGGTTTCGGCCGTGATGTTTGTACAGCACGAAGGCCGCCTACGCTGGGCGTTTTTAGGGTTTGCTTGGGTGATTTTCTTTATGCTTTTACAAGGCGATACCGATAGCGGCTATGTGGGGATCATCGGGGCGCTGGGGCTTACGTTTCCGTTTGTCGCCAAGGATCGCAAGAGCGCCGCAAAGCTATTGCTGCTATTGGCGGGCTGCGCGATGCTCGCGTGGCTGTTTGGGCTTTTATATTCGTCGGTGGCGGAGGGGAGTCCCCCGCAAATGGCCGGGGTGCTCGCCTATATGCCCTGGCTCGCGCTGGCGCTTTGCGCCGTATCGGCGGCCTTGTGGTTTGTAAAAATCCCCCAGGCGCCCAAGAAGGTTTGGCGCATCGTCTGGATGGGCGTGCTGGTAGTCGTGTTGATCGCCGGAATCGTCGCACTGCCGATACTCGCGGAAAAGACGGGCAACAATGTACTGGTGGATGCTTCGGAACTGCTCAAGGGCAATATGGACGACCATATGGGCTCCGGGCGCGGCTTCGCATGGAAACGCGCTTTGGAATTGGCCTCCGAGCAGCCGATCATCGGGCATGGGCCGGACAATTTCGCCTATAACTACTATGCGCGCTATTCCCAAGAGTCCATGGATGTGATGGGCGTGGTGTTTGATAAGGTGCATAACGAGTTTTTGCAGGTGCTCGTGGATGCGGGGGCGCTTGGGCTTTTATGCTGGCTCGCGTTCTTTGCGCTTATCTTATGGGGATCGCGCAAATACCTAGAAAATCCAGCTATTCTGGGGATCTGCGTGGCGGTGGTGGCATTCTTGATACAGGCATTTTTTAACTTTTCTACGCCGTTTGCCCATCCGGTGGTGTGGACGCTGCTGGGATTTCTCGGCGCGCTGCTTCGCGACGCTCGAGCAAAAGAACCGCTGCCCGATGCAACAAAGGAAACGAAGGCGGCATAGCTCGTCGGGGCGTACTGCGCTCTGAAGCCCCACCCCTCACCATACTGCGGTAAGGTGGGGTTTTTTACGCTTCGTGGCCTCTCCTCTTCCCACAAGACGCTGAGACATCTTGTGGGAGTAGAAGAACGAGGCATGGCGCTCTCGTTTCCTCCCCCGTCGTCCCCCTATCCATAAAAGCGCCGCAGTGCTTTTATGGAAGAGGAGACTCCACGGAGCGCAAAAAATCCCACCATGTCGCAACTTGGTGGGATTTCGGAGCGTAGTGCGAGTCGACGAGTTAGCCGTTGAGATATTTCGTCTCCCGGCTTTCCAATGTGCCGTCGTCGCGCAGCTTGAAGCGGTTCACCATATCGGTGAGCGCCTGCGCCTGCGAAGACATTTGCTGGCTGGTAGCCGCGGTTTCCTGGGATAGCGAGCTCGTCATCGTCACCACGGTGGCCATCTGATCCATGCTGGCGCTGATATCGCGGATCGCCTCGGCCTGCTGCGTCGTATAGCCGGAGATTTCGCTTGCGATGGAGGCATTTTTTGCCACGCCCTGAACGATCTCGTTCAGCGATTCCGCCGTTTGGCTGGCAATCCGGGTGCCAAGGCCCGCCTTTTCCATAGAGTTGGCAATGAGGTTCGCCGTGTCTTTCGCGGCAACGGCGCTCTTTTGCGCGAGGGAGCGCACCTCTTCCGCCACGACGGCGAAGCCCTTGCCCTGCGTGCCCGCGTGCGCCGCCTCTACCGCCGCGTTCAATGCCAAGATGTTCGTTTGGAACGCGATATCCTCGATCACCTTGATTACCTTGTTGATGGACTGGCTCGCCTCGTTGATCTCCTCCACCGCGTCGATCATGCGGCCCATCTGTTCGGAACCCGTCTCCGCCTTTTGCCGTATGGAATCGCTCAGCGTCGCGGCTTCGCCCGCCATTTCCGCACTCAGCCGGGTGTTTTCGTTGATCCTAAGGATGGACTGGCGGAGCTGATCCACCGCCGCCGCCTGCTCGGTGTTGCTCTGCGCTAGGTTTTGCGAGCCCTCCGCCACCTGGCCCGCGCCTCCGGCCACCTGCTGCGCGGATATCATGATTTTTGCGAAGACGTCGTTGTTAAGATCAAGCATCGAGGAGAGGGCGTGCCCCACGATGTCTTTATCGGAGCGCTCGACGACTTCGGCCCTCAGATCGCCGTCCGCGATTGTGCTGATCACCCGTGCCTGTTCGCGCGATTGAGCGGCCATTTTGTTGAATGCCTCCGCGAGCATGCGGGTTTCATCCTTGGTGTCCACAGTGACGTCGACATCCAAATCGCCCACTGCAAGGCGCTCGGCGGCAGCAACCATACGCCTTATCGGGCGCACGATGCGGCCTGCGGTGATCAGGAGAACCGGAATGGCGATCGCCAGCAGGATGGCCGCAACCAAGAGACCCTGCAAAAGAAAATTCGTGGTCACTTCGTTGACTTCGGATGTGTATTCGCCTGCGAACAGCATGCCGATCACATTGCCGTCGGCGGCGCGTATGGGTTTGTAGATGACGATGGCATCCTTGCCCACTACCTGCGCATGTCCGCTGTAGGCGGTGCCGCCAAGAACCTGCTTGCTGACGTTTTCGGCGGCCTTGGTACCCACGGCGCGCTTGCCGTCGGCGCCCACAACGGTAGTGGATACGCGCTCATCTCCCAGAAAAACCGTAAACTCGACGCCGGTAAGCGCCTTAAGGCGATCGACAAACTGCTCTTGATCGAGCCTGTAGCCGGAAGACGCCGCCCCGATGATGTTGCCCTGCGCGTCATAAATAGGCGCGCCGGAGCGAAGGGAGAGCTTAACCGCCGTGCCCTTCTCAAAAGTGGTATAGTTTTCGCCCGCGAGAGCGTGCGAAATATTTGCCTGTGAAAGAACGCTGTCGCCAAAGTTATCCGGCTCGTGCGAGCGGACGAGAACGGTTCCCTGCGTGTCGCAAATCGTCACAAATTCGACCCCGGCGTCCTTCTGCGCGGCAGTCGCCGCCTCAAGAATCGCTTCGCGATCCCCGGAGAGGATCCCCTCGACCAGGGCGGGGTTTTGTGCGACGACGCGCGAGGCCAGCGCCGCCTCGTTTTTCATTTCCGAAAGCATGGCTTCGGCGATGCCCGCATCGGTATCGATGCTAGCGGAAATGGAATCGGTGATATACCCGGAAAAGATGAAGATGACAACGGTAAGAACGGCCGCGATCGCCACGACAACCAACGCGATCATCGGCAGGAGCATCTTTGCCCGAATGTTCAAAGCCGGACCCTCCTAATACAGTGAGATGGAAGCGATGACAGGATGCTGACGGTGAAGAAAATGTGGAGCAGTTTTTCGGAACATATACAGGAAGGCGTATATCCATAGAAGGGCCATGTAACCTGTAATATTATACCTTACATTGATTGGGAAGTCCCGTAAATTTTTGGAAATCAAGAAAGCCGTCGAAAATTTACTTTACATTAGTCGTTCAAATGTCTTTTATTTCCATATACTATACATTCCTGTCGAGAAATTTCTGACAATCAAGGCAGATGGTCATGCAGCGAATGGCGTGGATGTTTGTGCAATCATGAACTGATGCCTTATGCATCGCCCATGCGCGCAGTAAACCGAGTCATCGGTTTACTGCGCGCTTTTTTCATTCAAAAGTATACGCATCATTTGACGCTCGAGGCGCAGAAGCTGGAAATACGGCGCATAAGTGGCTATTGCGCCGCGAACCAATCGTTTACTTCGCGGGTAATCTCCCGTCCGCCGTTCTCATTAAAGAAGCGGATATAGTTGTCAAAGGCCTTCTCGACGCCTTCCCCGGCGATAATCGCTTTGTATGCGGCATCGCGCCCCTCCATTAGGGGCAGCCAATCCTGATTCATGGATATTGTGGAAGGGCCGAAATACGCATCGGGCATCATGAGGCTGCGCGCGCGCATATCGGACAGCACGGATTGCGAGCCCCGGGGGCCATACTGGGAAAAGATGCCGTAGGATGTCAGATCCGCGCCATCCATCCAGCCCTTGCAGCGCGCATACAGAAGGCGCGCGTTTCCGCTGAGCTGATTGCCTTCGCCCGTTTCCAGTGCGCCGATGACTGCGGAGGCGTATTCGCTCCTGTGATTATCTCCCATATCCCCCCCCGCGGCCATGGCCATGAATGAGGTGATGATGTTGACGTTGTCCTTGCCTGCAACGGAGGTATACTGCGTTTGAGCGATATCGCCCTCCAGCAAGCCGCGCGTCAGGTTCACCATTTTCACCGCCAATTCAGGATATGCAAAGCCCGCGCGCACACAGGTGACATCGCCCGCGCGCGCTGCGGTCGGCACTGCGTTGGGCGCGCCCGATGCGCCGGGAATCGGCGCGCAGGTCCACGTTTCGGTGTTTTTATCGCGGAGGGACGCGCCCCTATTGCTTTCCAGCCATTCCGCGAACCAATACGGCGCGAATACCAAGCCCGCCCGCCCTTCGTAGAGCATGGCAAGGGAGTCCATCCAAGGGTCGAGCGCGGCAAAACCAAGGTCGATCACGCCATCGGATGCCATGGCCTGAAGCTGCACGAGCGCCTGGCGCGAGCCGGGATGAACGGAACCGTGCAACAGCTCGCCCGATTCTTGCTGCCACTGTGTCGGATATCCGCCAAAGGCCGAAAAAAAGCCCTCCAGGCCGAACGGATAGTTTGCCTCGCCCGAGAAAAGATTGCCGCACAGCGCAAGGCCCGTAATCTTTTCACCCGTTTTCATTGGATCGTCCGCGAACGCATAGCAAAGCTCGATCAGCTCTTCCAGCGTCGCAGGAGGGTCTTTTTTGCCGACGGCGGCATACCAATCATCCCGGTACCACATCATCAGCCCTTCGCGCGCGGGCGCGGAGGTAATGCCATACAGCGCCCCCCGCACGGAGGCGACCTTGCGGGCCGCGCCGCCATATGCGTCAAGGGCGCCGAGCACATCCTCGCCGGCAAAGGAAGCGACCGAAGCATCGAGCGGCTCCAGATGATTGCCCCCTGCCAGCTGGCTAAATGTATCGTAGGGCAGCACCATGTAGTCGGGCAGGTTGCCCGAGGCCGCCATCGCGAGGATGGCGTCGTTTAACTCGCCCGCCTCGCCCGACCAGAGCGTCGAAAATGTGACGCCGAGTTTGTCGCGGTATGCGCGCGTCCATACGTTGTCTTCCCAGGTATCCCCTTCGGGATAGATGCGCACCGGATCGATCACCCGGGCCGTCGTCACGCGAATCGCGGGCGAGAATGGCGCGTAAACGGCATCCGCACCGCCCGCTTGCGAAGGCTCGGCAGAGGGCGCGGATGCGCTTTGTTCGGGCGGGACATTCGCGGTGGTTCCCAGCGCGGGGGCGGTGGCATTGGGCGCGCATGCCCCGAGCGGTATGGCAAACAACAGGCACAGCGCCGTCGCGGCTAAGCGCCGCGCGCGACCGCGCAGGGCGGCATCGATCATGCGTTCCCCCTCCTTAGGCGGACGATTTCCCTCTATCTTTTTCTATGGAAAACGGTGGCCAAGTGGCGCCGATATAAACCCTTCTATATAACGGAAGCCTCCCATTGTTCGTTGCATGGCGGATTTTGCCGTAAGCTTGCCGGGCGATAACCACGCGTATGCGTGGAATTATGCAAGCCGGCTTGCATAGGCATAAACATTTTCGCCGCGCGCGTGTATAGATGCATACGGCGATGATCATACTATGTAGCATCAACGCGAAACAAGGAGGATACGCATGCAGCGAGAAGCACGCGCCCGCACGGGCTGGGCGAGCGAGGAAAGGGATTTGATGTGGAGCGAGGTACGCAGCGCCAGCGAGAGCGGCGCGACGCTGAAGCAGGCTTTTGACTCCATATCGGAGAAAACCGGCAGAAAGCCCAACAGCATCCGCAATTACTACTACCAAAGCCTCAAAGAACGCAGCGCCCCGGAAGAACTGTGCGCGATGCGCGCGCGGCCCTTTGTGCCGTTTGACGAAGAAGAGATCGACAAGCTTTTGCGCGCCGTGCTCTCCGACAGAGCGCGAGGCATCTCGGTGCGCGCGTGCGTGCAGCGGTTGGGCGGGGGAGACCGCGCGCTGGCGCTGCGCTATCAGAATAAATATCGCTCTATTCTCAAGCAAAGGCCGGAACTGATCGTGGAGACGATCGAAAACCTTAGGCACGAGGGGATCGACTGTCCAAGCCCTTACGGCCACCGAAAGGCTCGCCGTGGGCAAAGCGCATCCGAGCACACCGGGCTGCGCGGCAGCAGTGCCGACGAACTGCTTGCGGCCCTGCGCGAGAGGATCGACAATGCGGATGCGCACAGGGAGCTTAGGCACCGCGAGGAGCTCGATAGGATGACCGTGCGCTGCGACCTGTTAAGGCTCGAGCTTGCGCGCCGCGAGGAGCTTTTGATCGAGGCGAAGAACGTATCGCGCGAGTTGCGCACAGGCTCCCTTGCCCTGGCGGAGGTCTGCCGCGAATTGCTCAGCGCGCAGGATATCAAGCTTGCGAAAAATGTGCGCGGTGCGTTGGAGGAAAAAGTGAACGCGATCGAGATGACCCTGCCCGATCGCTTCTAAAAACAAAGTGTAACCGCATGATCGCATACAATGCGCCCGCTTGCCCGTATAAAGGGCGAGCGGGCGCAGCTTGTCAAGCCCAACCCGCGCCAACCGGGCGGCGTACGGCGAATGAACGCGTACGCGGGGAATGCCTATTGCGAGCCTTCCTCTTTCCTTGCTAAGGCGATGATACCCTCTATGAAAGCCGCCTTGGCATCCGTATATGCGACCCGGTCGTCCGGATACCGGGCGGCCAATCCCTCTTTCAAGTCGCTATATTGCTTCGCATATTCCGGATGTCGGTTCAGGTAGCTGCAAAACGAGATGGTCGCCTGAAGATTGTCGTTGTTTTTAAGGTAACAATGGATATGGCGCGTGGAAAGATCGTCTCCCTCGCGTTTCACAAATAAATATCTGCCCGGCGTGGCGCGATCGGCGCACCACTCGTAGCCCGCCTCTTCCATGCCTGCGATGTTCAGATCCCCTACGCTCTTGATTTCTACCGCCACATCCAAAATAGGCTTTGCGACGATGCCGCGTATCGCCGTGCTACCCACGTGGTGAATGCCTATGACGTTGTCGCCCAAAGTGGACAGGAGCCCCTGCTTTACGATTTCGTATTCGTCGCTCCAGCTCTCGTCGTGCGCAACCAGCACAACGCAATGCCGCTTCACGCCCAGCATGTGCACTCCCCCTCAACGCCGCATGCCGTCATCTTACATCCGGCGGATCAAAGACGCAATATGTCAAAGTCCACAAGAACCGGAGTGGAACTAAGCGGCGGGGCGAATTGAAAACCGATGCGCGATATAGTAAGATGAGTATGGTTACGGGGCTTTGCCCGGCTGGAATCCATGTGTGCGGAGCGTAGGATGATATTTTCAGAGTTGATCAAAAATCACAGAAAAACGATCGTTGTATATATAGGCTTGGGCATCGTTATATCGGTTTTGCAAGCGTTCGGCACAAACGCTTTGCAGCGCCTGCTGGACGGCGTGTCGGCGCATTCGCTGACGATTTCGTCCATCGTGTTGTACGGGGGGCTGATCACGGCCGTTTACCTGCTCAATTACGTATACAACATCCCCGATTCCAGGCTTGACAACGGGATCTATTTAGACCTTAAGCTCATGGCGCTCAGGAAGATGAGCGTGATCAACTATGCCGATTATCAGGGCATCGGAATCGGCACGCTCATTCAACAGATCGAAAACGGCGCCACCGCGGGGACAAACATTCTGTTCGGCTTTTATTTCCGCCTGTTTCGCGAACTTATGCCGGATGTGATCATCAGCCTGATCTTTATTTCCATAATCAACGTTACGCTCACGTGGTTCGTGTTGCTTGGCTATGTGGTGGTGTTTATCATCACAAACATCGTCCTCAAGTCCCTGTATAAAATTAAAAGCCATATTTTGATCAACGAAGAATCCATGAATCAGCGGCTGGTACGCGGCATCATGGAGCTCGTGGTTTTCCGCACGAACAAGCGCTTCGCGGCGGAAATGGACAAAACGAGGCAGGCTGCCGATACCATCGTCGTAGGTAAAACCAAGATGCTGATGACGCACGAATCTTTTTTTACCATTTTTGCGCTGTTGGTGATCGCGCTCAAGGTGGCCATGCTTTTTTACGGCTTGTTCACCGGCGCTCTGTCCATAGGCGAAATCGTAGCCTTGATGGCTTTTTTGGATAAGGCGTATCAGCCGATCGCCGTCTTCAACGTGCTCTATGTGCAGTATAAGTTGGATAAAGTAACCTTTCAGCGGTATGAGGACGTGCTTCGCCTGCCCGAGGACGCCGCGCTGAACCGAGGAGAAAAGATCGACATAACCGAGGGGAAGCTGAGCTTTGAGAACGTCAGTTTTGACTATGAGAATAAAGCGGTTCTTAAAAACCTTTCCTTTGCCGTTGCGCCGCATTCTTCCGTGGCTTTTGTCGGGGAAAGCGGGGCGGGGAAATCTACGATCATCAAACAGATCGTGGGCTTAGTCAAACCCAAGGGTGGAACGATTTTGGTGGACGGGCACGATCTAGCCCGGATGGATCTGAACCATTATTACGACTTTATTTCCTATACATCGCAGGACTCTCCGGTGTTTGGCGGCACCCTGTACGAAAACATCGTGTTCGACCGGCAGGTTGGGCAAGACGAGATCGAAAACGTACTCAACCTTGTGCACCTGGGCGCGTTTTACAAAAGCCTGGGGCAAGGGCTGGCGACTCAGGTGGGAGAAAGGGGCCTGCTGCTCTCCGGCGGAGAGCGCCAGAGGCTGGCCCTGGCAAGGATATTTTTTCAAAAAGCGAAGATCATCGTGTTGGATGAGGCCACATCGGCCATGGACAACCTGACGGAAGAGGCGGTCATGAACAACGTGATGCGCGCCGTGAAGGATAAAACGCTAATCGTGATTGCCCACCGGCTCAGCAGCATCAGGAACGTCGACCATATCTTTGCGCTGAAAGACGGTTCCATCGTACAACAGGGGAACTTTGACGAGCTCATGCGGGATGGAGGCTACTTTCGGGAGCTTTGGAACCGAGAAAGCGAGAAACAATAGCCGTTTGGGTTCGGCGATAAAAAATCCGCGTCGCGATACCCAAGCGATGCGGATTTTGTTATGGTCGGCTGATTTCAAAAACATGGCAGGCGAGCGAAAGATTTTTTCGCAGGGCAAGGAGGCGTAAGGAAGCGTAGCCGGCAGCTACGCTGACTGGAGTTCGACGCCGCTATGCGGAAAAAGATCCGCTCGAATGCTCTGCCTTTGGGGTTGGCCGACCATTTGGAGTAAAGCGGGTCGTTCGTCAGTGCTCCTCGCCGCCCTCGGCCATGCGCGCAGGGTCTGCGGGGCTGAGGAGCATGCCCGCCTCCAGTAGCGCATCCAGCTGAAACGCGCGCAGCTTGCGCTCGATGGGCCAGTGCTTTAGCGGCTTTGTGCGTAAGATCGTGCGCACGCTCATCATGCCGCGGTCGGTAAAGCCGGTGATGCCCAGCACTTGCGGCGGGTCTACGACATCTTCCTCCCCTTCGATTGCCCGCGCGGCCGCCTGCTCGAGCACGGGCCGCACCTCGCTTAAGCTCCGGCATGCGGGCAGGAAAATTTCGCTGACGGCCAGGGAGTTGTTGGCGGAGAGATTTGTGATGATGCTGATGGAGCCGTTGGGCAGAATATGCTTTTCGCCGGATACAGAGTTGATTACCGTCGTGCGCAGTTTTAAAGATTCCACCGTGCCGGTCACCCCGCCGATGGTCACCAGATCGCCCACAACAAACGGGTGGTCGGCAAGGAATACGAAGCCGGAAAAGAAATCCTGCAGCAGCTTTTGCGCGCCAAAGCCTATGATCACGCCGCCGGAGATGCCCGCCGTCGCCACGGCCATGCCGGCCTGCGCACCCAGCCCGAGCACGGTTAGGCAGATGGCGGCGCCGAGAAACCACAGCGCGTAGCGGGTGATGGAGCCTACCAGCGTGCCCACCGTTGCCGCGCGCTTCTCCTGCATGGAGCCTTCTTTGCCGAAGCGGCGGAACGCGGCTCTGACGAGATGGTCGGCCTTCTTGGCGATCGGCCCGGTAAAGAGAATCACCGCGGCCACGATCACCACGTTGCGCAAAAGAATCCAGCCGTTTTCCTGAAAATACGTTCCGATGTTCTGTATCCAGGTGGAAAACCAAGTGACGTTTTCCATATGCGCGCCTCCTATTTCTGGATAGGGCAAAAACTTTTCAAATCCGCTTCCGGCGGCATACTGCCGCAAAATTGCGGACATGACGTTTGGTATAGTATACACGATCTTCCATTGCATAAACCGTCAGACTCATATTTTGATCGAAAATTATCGCTAAAGAGAATCTTTACATTTAATACATGAAACATGCCGCTTCGGTATGTTATTCTGATTGTGGATTTTTTAACAAAGAGGTGCTTTTATGAATAAGCGATTAAGGACAGGCTTCGCATGCCTGATAGCGCTGATGTTGCTGGCCGGGTGCGCCCCTTCCGGCGCTTCTTCGCAACACAGCACGCCTTCCGAAACCTTGCAGACATCCGCGGCTCAGACGACCGCTGAGGCGACGCAGGAGCCTACGCCTACGCAAACGGCTGCGGATTTTGCTTCCCTGCCGCTCGTGCGCGTTGCTTCGCTGCAAGGGCCTACCGGCATGGGTCTGGTGGGCCTGATGCAACAAAACGATCGCCAGGAGACAAAGAACCGCTATGAGTTCACGCTAGTAGGCGCGCCCGAGGAGATCGTTGCGCTGTTGTCTTCCGGCTCGGTAGATGTGGCGGCCATCCCTACAAATCTGGCGGCCTCGCTTTATCAGGCCACAGGAGGAGCTCAAGGCGAGCACGGCGACGTGCGCCTGGCGGCGATCAATACGCTGGGCGTCCTGTACATCCTCGAGCGCGGGGATAGCATCCAGTCCGTGGCCGATCTCGCGGGGAAGACCATCCACGCCACCGGACAGGGCGCCACGCCGGAATATGCGCTGAACGAAATCCTAAGGAAAAACGACATCGACGCCACGGTGGAGTACCACGGCGAACACGCCGAGCTTTTGACGCTGGCCGCTGCCGGCGAGGCGGATATCGTGATGCTGCCCGAGCCCTTTGTCACCAACCTTTTGAGTAAGGCGCCCGACATGCGCATCGCCTTGGATATTTCCAAGGAGTGGGAGACAGCCAGCAGCGCCCGGCTGGCGATGGGCGCGCTGGCAGTGAACTCGGAGTTTTCTCAAGAGCGCCAGGCCGAGTTGGATGTGTTTTTGAGCGAATATGCGCAGTCCGTCTCATTCGTCAACGCAAATACCGTCGACGCGGCCGCGCTGATCGAGCAATACGGCATCATGCCTTCCGCCGCAATCGCCGAAAAGGCGCTGCCGAACTGCAACATCGTGCTGATCACCGGCCAGGAGATGAAGGATGCCGCCATCGCCCTATACAACGTATTGTACGATGCCAACCCAAAGGCGGTCGGTGGCGCGATGCCGGACCAATACTTTTACTATATTCCTTAACTCGTCGGGTCACACTGCGCTTCTCGTCGGTTTGCACTACGCTCCGAAATCCCACCAAACTGCAGTATGGTGGGATTTTTTATGCTTCGTGAAACCTTCTCTTCCCACAAGACGCTGAGGCGTCTTATGGGATTGAGAAGAACGAAGAACGCGCACTCCCATTTCCTTTTTCGTCGTACTTAGTCCATAAAACCGCCGTAGTGGTTTTATGGAAGAGGAGGAGCGGCGTCGTCGGTTTGCACTACGCTCCGAAATCCCACCAAACTGCGGTATGGCGAGATTTTTTATGCTTCGTGAAACCTCCTCTTCCCACAAGACGCTGAGGCGTCTTGTGGGATTAAGAAGAACGAAGAACGCGCACTCCCATTTCCTTTTTCGTCGTACTTAATCCATAAAACCGCCGCAGTGGTTTTATGGAAGAGGAGGAGCGGCGTCGTCGGTTTGCACTACGCTCCGAAATCCCGCCAAACTGCGGTATGGCGAGATTTTTTACGCTACGTGAAACCTCCTCTTTCCATAAAACGCTGAGGCGTCTATATGGGATTAAGAACAACGAGGAACGCGCACTCCCGTTTCCTTTTTCGTCGTACTTAATCCATAAAACCGCCGCAGTGGTTTTATGGAAGAGGAGGAGCGGCGGAGTGAACGAGCTTTCGCGTCGCAACGCGGAAGCGAGCGATACGAAGCTCGCGACGACGAAGTTGTGCGGGGGCTTAATTTGTGTATAATAGGCGCATGAAGAAAAGGTTGGTTACCGGCGCTTTTGTCGCGCTTTTTTACATCGCGCTGTGGCAGATCGCCAGCATGGCGGTGGGTAAAAGCTTAATTCTCCCCTCGCCTTTGGCCGTGCTTGCTCAGTTGCGCTCCATGGTCGTTACCGCGCCATTTTGGCGCGCGGTGGGGCTTTCGCTTAGCCGGGTGGCGACAGGTTATCTGGCGGGAGTGCTATTAGGGGTCGCTCTCGCCGCCCCATGCCACGCCCTGGGGCTTGCGCGTGCGCTGGTGAGGCCGCTGATGGGGGTAATCCGCGCGACGCCGGTCGCGTCGTTCATCATCCTGGCCATTTATTTTATGAGCGGTTCAGCAGGCATGCCCGGCCTCATTTCGTTTTTGATGGTGCTTCCGGTCATGTTCGGCAATGTGCTCGAGGGCCTTGACAACGCGAGTCCCGCTTATTTGGAAATGGCCAGAGTATTTCGCGCGCGCAAGCTAAATGTCGCGCTGAAAATCTACCTGCCTGCCGCGCTGCCCTATGCCATGGCAGCGGCGTTGACGTCGCTCGGGCTCGCATGGAAGGCCGGCATCGCCGCCGAGGTGCTGGGTAACCCGGAACTGTCCATCGGCCGAGCGCTTAGGGATAGCCGCACCTACCTCGAAACGCCCTCGCTGTTTGCGTGGACGCTCGTAGTAATCCTTCTTAGCCTCGCGCTGGAGGCGCTTTTGCGCTTGGCCCTTCAGCGGGCAGGAGCGCGGATGAGCCAAGCGGGCATCACCCATACCCGCACAGGCCCGGAAAAATAGTAAAGGCACTGCCATTGATCATGCCGGAGGTGGATTTTTCGATGATTGTTCCTGTTGCAGAGGATAGCCGGGTCGAGTGGGCGACGCTGTGCGCCGAGCTATGGCCTGATCACACTGTGGAATCTATGCTGGCTGAAAAAGCGGGCGGCGGATACGAAGATGAATTTCTATATTGGCTTGAAAGCGAGCCCGTCGCCTTGTTGAGCCTTGCCCTTCGCTACGACTATGTCGAGGGCGCCGAATCGTCGCCGGTGGGGTACATCGAAGGGATCTATGTGAAGCCGCAGCACAGGCACAAGGGCATAGCCAGAGAATTGGTGGAGTATGCAAAGGAATGGTCCGTAAAGAAGGGCTGCGCAGAACTCGCGTCGGATTGCGAGCTCCATAACGAAATGAGCCGCAAGTTTCACCATCACGTCGGCTTTCAAGAGGCGAACACGATCGTATGCTTCATGATGAAGTTAGTATAGTCGGTAGGCCCCAAATGAAAAGCAGGTGAACGGATCTTTTTCCGCATGGCGGCGCCGATCTTAGGTCTGCGTTGCTTAAGGCATTTCACGCCGAAGGCGTATCCCGAAAGGTTGCTTCTTTCCGCCTCCTTACCCTGCGAAAAAACCTCTCGCTCACCTACCCGCTTTTGAAGTTGGCCGACTATAAAGTAATAAGCGCGCCGCCGATTCCCGGCGGCCTTTCGAGAGGAGTGGCCGATATATCGCTTCCTATAGTCGCCGAGCCCTTCTTCGGCCTAGATTGCGTTACCTTTCGCCGGGGGGTGCGCCCCATACTCAAGGATGCGACGCTAAGATTGCCCGCATCCGGTGCGATATGCCTTTTCGGCCCCTCCGGCTGTGGTAAAACCACGGTGCTTCATTTGCTGGCAGGGCTGCTTGAACCCGAATCCGGCCAGGTTCGCGTACCGGGCCCGGTTGCAATGGCCTTTCAAGAAGACCGCCTGCTGCCCTGGCTGGATGCGCTGGACAACGTTCGTTTCCCGCCGGGCGTAGAGAGGGCGCAGGCCGAAAAGGCGCTTGAGCGCCTTGGCATCGGAGAAATGCGAAAACCCGTTACTGGCCTCAGCGGCGGGCAAAGGGCAAGGGTGGCCATCGCTAGGGCGACGCTGGCCCCCTGTGCGCTGCTATTGCTGGACGAACCCTTTCGCGGGCTGGATGAGGCCGCGCGGGAAGTCGCCGCGGACCTGATACGCGAACGCGCGGCTGTCGTGCCCTGTGTGCTGGTCGCGCACGATCGCGCGGAGGCGGCTCTATTGGGGGCGAAACTCGTGCCCATGACGAGCGATGGAACGATCGGGGTGGCGCAAGACTGACTCGTCGTCGCGGACTTCGTATCGCTCGCTTCCGTGCTGCGGCACGAAAGCTCATTCACTCCGTCGCTCCTCCTCTTCCTCAAAATCGCTGAGGCGGTTTTGAGGAGTAAAAAAACGCCCAAGAAGGCGCGAAGGTCGCGTTCCTCGTTCTTCTCAATTCCTAAGAAACCTCAGTTTCTTTGGAAAGAGGAGGGGCCACGAAGCGGACATAGCCCCGATGTCGCAACATCGGGGCTATGAAGCACAGTGCGCCCCGACGAGGATTACAGGGCGACGTTCATCTCGCACAGCGCCGCCTGGACGGCGCCGACGTCGGCATCGCGAGGATCCGTACCGTTTCTTGAGCACAGCGCCGCGGCCACACCCGCCGCCTGCCCTATGGCCATCATGTTGCCCATGCTCTTGCAAGTGGCAAGGCCCAAATGCGTCAGCGACGCGCACCGTCCGGCGACGAGGAGAGGGTCGATCGCCTTGGGCAGCATACAACGGTAGGGATATGCATGGCCGCTTTGGATGCTGCCGTGGTAGCTTTGGCTTTCCTTCAGCCCACCCGGATCAATGGTTCCGTAGCGCCTGGCGACGGTATCGGCAAACTCTACGCCCTTTTGCGCATCCTCCAGCGTCATCACGTATTCGCCCTGGATGCGGCGGGTTTCGCGCACGCCCAGCGCCGCGCCCGTGCGCACGAGCCGCGCATCCTTAAGGCCGGGCAGCTTTTTCTCCCTGGCGATGCGGATAAAGTCGATCGCCACCTGAAGGCCCGC
Source organism: Eubacteriales bacterium (assembly GCA_031551255.1). Lineage (GTDB taxonomy): Bacteria > Bacillota > Clostridia > Christensenellales > UBA1750 > JAVBNW01. The sequence continues at coordinate 31,023 of JAVBNW010000078.1, forward strand.
GCGCTCGGCGATGTTGACGTGGCCGATGTCCGTTGCGTCGATCACGCCGATGCCCAGCGGGCCGCCGTTGTTTACCGACACGACGCCGGGCACCGTCGTCCTGTCGAACGAATAGAAAGAAGAGGTCACAAAGCCTTCGTTCGCGGCCTCGCGCAGCGGCCCGTATACGGATTGGCTGTCGTCCGCGAGCGCGGCGTACAGCCTTTTTTCATCTACGTTCGCGATGACGAAGCCCATCGTCACCGGCATGAACATGCCGTCTTCTTCGCGGCCCTTTTTCTGCATCGGCGCGCCCGCGAAATAGGCAAGATCTCCGTCGCCGGAGCAATCGACATACACCTTTGCGCGGTAGACCCGCCGCCCATACTTTCCGTCGCACACCGCGCCGCGTATGCGCCCCGCGTCCATCTCCGCGCCGGTTACAGGGCTGTCGAGCAGATAGCGGCAGTTCTGTTCTTCTAAAAGCTCCATCACCGCCAGGCGCAGATAATCCGGATGGATATGCAAGCCGTCGCCGTCCACCCAGCTCACCTTACCCTCGCGGCTCGCATCCGGGCCAAGGCTCTTGATTTTTTCGGTAAACAGGCCTACGGCCCCTCCGCGGCTGTGGCCATCCGTAAACAGGCGGTTCATCGGCATCCAGCCGGATACCGCCGCTACCCCGCCGAAGAACGCCTTTGCCTCCAGCAATAGGGTTTTTGCGCCCGAGGCTGCCGCGGCCAGCGCCGCCCCGATGCCCGCGGGGCCTCCGCCCGCCACCAGCACATCCCATGCCTCGTCGGGGGTGGGCACATTCGATTCGATGATGTCGCGCGTGAGCATAGGCCTTCCTCCTTAAACCATCTTTCTATGGCGTATCGAAAAGAAACGGGGCTCCGGGCCGGATATCGCCAAGAATGTGGCGCAAGTTTACCATTTTGTAGATATAGCGTCAACTTCGTCGGTTTGCACTGCACTCAATTCCTCGCAGCATTGCGATGCAGCGAGGAATTGGCGCTGCGTGAAACCTCCTCTTCCTTCATGACGCTGAGGCGTCTTGAAGGAGTGGGAAGGACGACGAAGAAGGCACGGAGCCTACGTTCCTCATCCTTTTTAGCCCTTAAAACCATTGTGCCCCCGGCGAGAGAGTTCACATTTAAGGCGATCCTATGCCAAAAGATCTTAACCGTGCCGCCCAGGTTCCGCCATGAACCGGGGTATCTTTATTAGCATGGTTCTTTACGGAACCGGAAAAGGAGTGAAAGAAATGAAAAAGACCAACGTTCTCAACCTCGGCAAGGCGAAGCGCCTTTTATCGATCGCTGCCGCTACAATTGCCTGCATGCTGGTTCTCGCCGGCTGCGAAAATGAAAATCCGCCGGGAGGCCCGGCCACCCAAACGGGCGCCGAGCCGTCGCTTATCTCCGGTACGATAAAAAGCGCGACTGCGGGGACGATCGACATCTTATCGAGCAATGGCGAGGCGCTGTCCTTTGGCACGGAAGGCGCGGACACCTCCAAGTGCAACGGCCTTGAGCCCGGCTCGATGGTGGAGATCTTCTACACCGGGCAAATCGCGGGAACGGATACATCCGGCGCTAAGGTTGTGAGCATGCAGCAGCCTCTTCCCATCGAACCTACGACTCCTTCCGACGCGCCTTCAAGCCCCGACCCCGGCCCGCAGGCACAGATTTCCGGCGTGATTGAGGATGCGACGATGAATACGATCGCCATCCTATCCGACGATGGGCGCAAGCTGAGCTTTGGCACGGACGGCGCGGATACGTCCGGGTGCAGTGGCCTTGCGATCGGTACGCGGGTGGATATTTTCTATACCGGCGATATTGTGGACACGGATGCCAGCGGCGCGGTAGTGGTGCGCATGGAACAGCCTGAGGTGGATGCCGGCGCGCCCGCGTCCCCCACCGATCCTTCCCCGACGGATGCCGCCGATACGGATGCCTCCGGTACGGATGAGGAGTTCGTGCCTACGACCAAATAGGCTAATTCTTCCATGCCAAAAGGAGAGGGGAATCCTCTCCTTTTGGCTGTGATCGACGCTACTTTTTGTCGGAGACGAGGATGACGGGGCATTCTTCCATGCGCGCGGCCATCTTTTCCACCGCCTTTTGGCAGATGCGCTGGCATTGTCTTTCGCACAGGCGTATCGTAACGGATATCGGAATCCAGCCCTTGCGCTGAATTAAGCGCATGCGCACGATGCGCTGTTCTATGGGGTCCAGCTCTTCAAGCAGCTTGTCCACCTGTGCGCGCTCCGCCATCAATGCCTGAATGCGCGCGAGAATGTTGTGCGCCCTTTCCTGGCACTGATCGATAATCTTCTCCACAGCGCGCAGCGTAGGGTCGGCAACGCCGCCCTTGGCGCGCGGCATGCCGGTCAACGGCGAGGAGAGCGAGGCGGAGGCAATTTCAGCCTCCTGTTCTTTGCACAGGCGCAGTTCGGTCTTCCAGGAAAGGATTTCCTCGTCGACCTGCCGATACCGCCCCAGCATACGGCCTAGCTCCGCCTTGCCGGATACATTGGAAAGAAAGAGCCTCGAAGCCTGTTTTTCTACTGCCATATTTTCACCGCCCATGCGTAAAATGCCCAATAAGAGAACTTATGTTCGATTCTATAAGAAGTATAGCGCGAATTCCTGGAATTGTCAAGAGCTTTTCGAGCTCTTTTATTTTTTGTTGCTTTTTACGCTACATAGCGGTATGATTTAGGTAAAGAGGGGGTGCGGGCATGAACTTTGGAACCAAGCTGCGGTTTCGCAGAGAGGAACTGGGCATGACGCAACAGGATGTTGCGCAGGCGGTGGGGGTATCGCGCGCGACGGTACAGAAGTGGGAGAAAGGCGTAATCGTTAATGTGCGCCGCGACAAACTGGCGAAGTTGGCTGCGGGGCTTCAGGTAAACGCCATCGAGCTGGCAAACTGGATGGTGCCCACGGGAAGCGCGCCGCCCGCGCATTCGGGCGGGGATTCCGTTAGAATGCTGCCGCTGATCGGCTCGGTGGTGGCGGGTATCGGCGGAATTGCGTATGAAGAGCTGGAGGGATATGTTCCCATACCTGCGGATGTCGCGCACGGCTCCGAGGAGGAGTACTTTTGCCTTCGCGTGCGTGGCGACAGCATGGCCCCCCGCCTGGAAGAGGGCGACATCGTTACGGTTAAAAAGACTTCCAGCGTAGATAGCGGCGCGCTGGCCGTGGTGATTGTGGACGGCGAGGAAGGCGTGATCAAGCGGGTTCGGCATTCGGGGGCTGCTGTGCGCGAAGGAGCGCCCGATTCGTACTGGGTTGAGCTGGTCAGTGATAACCCTTACTATCCGCCGCGCAGGTTTGTCGGCGAGGATGTGACAAGGGTGTATGTGGTGGGCCGTGCCGTCGGGGTATCGCGCAGGTTGTAGGGCTGGGAAACGGGGCATGCGG
>JAVBNW010000104.1:0-17802 GCA_031551255.1 Eubacteriales bacterium
CCTTTACCCGGGTTTCGTCTTCGATCACGTGCCTGCCTCCTTCCACGACTCCATCGGCGGAAGGGTCGCATCTTGCTGCGAAATCTCCTCGTGCCCGGTTACCTGCCCATCCTGCAAGGTGTATACCTCGTCGGCCAGTTCGATCATTTGCGGGTCGTGCGTCGTCATGATCACGGTCGACCCCTCTTGCTTAACAAGCTGCCGAAACGTCATCACCGCTTGCAGACCCATGCGCGAATCAAGCTCCGCCGTGGGCTCGTCGGCAAAAATCACCCTGGGCTTATGGGCGATTGCGCGCGCGATCGCCACGCGCTGCTGCTCGCCGCCCGAAAGCTCGCCCGGGCGGTGACGCATGCGCTTTTCAAGGCCGACGAACGAGAGGCACTCCTCGGCCCTCGCCTGCCGAAGCTTTGCGGAGTAGCCCGCGAGCCTTAGGCCGAATTCTACGTTTTCCAACGCCGACATGCCGGATATGAGCGCCACGGACTGAAACACAAACCCGAAATTTTTGCGCCGGAGCACGTCGCGCGCGCCCTCGCTCAGCGCCGAAATATCCCTGTCGTTAAAAAATACGCGGCCGTTCGTAGGTTTATCCAGCGCGCCGAGCAGGTTGATCATGCACGTCTTACCCGAGCCCGAGCGCCCGCGCAGCACGGTAAAGCGGCCTTGGCATATCTCCATATTGATATCGCGCAGCGCGTGCACGGCGCCCGCTCCGGATCCAAACACGCGATCGGCATGCTCCACGGTTAAAATCATGTCAGTCCTCCCCCAGCTTCAGCGCCTGCGCGATACGGATACGCGAAATCATTACGCCAAGAATCGCAAACCCGACGCTGAGCATCGCAAGGATGATCGCGTAGATCTTTTCATAATCCGAGCGGTTGGCCAGCACGCGGAACGGCGGCACCTGCTCGGAAGCATCGTACACCATCTGCAGAAGTGGCGCGAAGATCTGCGCAGTCGCCCCGCCCATCACCACCCCGACGATCACCGCAACACCGGAAATCAAGAGCTGCTCCCACAAGAGCATGCCTATGATCGAGCGCAGCGACATGCCCATCGCGCGCAGGATGCCGAACTGCAGTACACGGCTTCTGATGGAGAGCACCCAATAGATAACAAAGCCGAAAAACGAAACCGTCATCGTCACGATAAACGCCATGGTGAGCGCGCCGTTCGTGCCTTGGAGCATCGGGTCGTTCTTTGCCTCGATCAGCTGCTGGCTGGAGTCGATCATGTCGATGGTGGGGAGCTCCTTTTCGGCGATCTGATCGTAGATCGCTTTGCTGGTGGCCCCGTCTTCCTTCGAATACCAAATTTGATACGGTTCAATGGCCGTCACCGCGCGCACCTTGGAAAGGTTGCACACCACAAAATACCTGCCCTCCGAACCCAGCGGGTTGTAGGTGGGCCAGTAGTCGATCAGCGCGTAGACCGTGAGCATCACGGGGTTTTGCTCCGACCAGGTAACGTTGATGATGTCGCCGGGCTTCACGCCGATTTTTTCGGCATAGGCGCGGGAAACGAGCGCGGCGCCGTCATCGGAGGATAAAATGTTCAGGTAGTCGTACCAATGCGGCTTGAGAAGTCCGTCGGGCATATAGGCCACCCTGCCGAAGACAGCGGGCTCGATGGCCATCATCGTGCCGCGTATCGAGCTTTTGCCGGGCGCCTGAAAGGTCGCCTCTTTGTTGATGAGCACCTTGGCCGCTTCCTTGACGCCCTTAAGCGAAGAATAGCTCTCAAACGGCGGCTCGACGTAAGTGATGTACGAGGCGTTGCCAAACCCCCGCGCGCCGCTCTCCACCTGCGCGCCGCTCAGCGAGCCCGCATCGTCCTTAGGGCGCTCGTTGGAGCGCCATTGGGGAATGAGCACCAAGTCCGCGCCGTTTTTGTAAAGGATTTTCTCCTCGACGTTTACGTTGATCGTATTGGCGGAGTTGGCCGAAAAGATGCCCAGCGACAGCGTGATGATTAAAAACAACATCAAAAACTGCTCCTGCCCGCCCGAGCGCCCCACCTGCACAAACGACGCGTACAGCGAGGGCGGCCAGCCCCTGCGGCCAAGCGCGTAGATGCCCCGGATGATCAGCGGATAGAACCTAAGAAACAAAAGCCCCATGCCCAGGATAAACGCTGTGGAAAGAAGGAACAGCAGCGGATCGACCGGCACCTCGACCGACGCGCCGCCGGTCAGCGCTAGGGTAGTCTGGCGCATTTGGTACGCATACCATCCGTACGCGGCGACGCCCAGCAGGATAAAATCGATGCACGTCTTCTTCCACAGGGCGATCTTGCGCTTTGTCTTGCCCTGCTTTTGCTCCACGATGCCTACCTTGGATGCGAAGAAAGCCGGGATGAGCATCATCAGCACGATGCAGCCCGCCGCGGCCAGCGAAAACCTAAGCGCGCTCGCGGTGAACTCGATCGGCAGCGCGCGGCGCGAAACAAACTCTAAAAAGCCGTTGGATGAGCCGAGCATCGAGCAAATCCAATATCCCAACGGCGGCCCGCAGGCCATCGCAACCCCTGCGACGAGCAGACTTTCGACCAGGTAAATGGCAAGAATCTGCAGCCTGCTCGCCCCGCGGCTCTTGAGGACGGCGATCTCGCCCTTTTCCGAATCGAGAATGAGCTGCGTCACCATAAACAGATAAAACGCGAGCATCACCAGAATCGGCACCTGCATCACCGAAAGCATGGTTCTGAGCGTCTGCTCGCGGTTGTTGTATTTTTTCATCAGGTCGAGCGATGGGGCCGAAACAGGCCCGGCATAGTACGAGCGGAGCCAGGTGATGTTTTCCTCCAGCGCCTGCGTAACCGCCGGGAGATTGTCTATCTTGGCCATTTGGTAATCATAGGCGATGAACCACGTCGCCGCTTGCAGGAAGCAATCTTCGGTATAGATAAAATCCCGCATGGCGAGGTCGTAATCCATCACGAAATTGCCTTCGATTTGGTTGCCCCTGTCATACCAATAGAGCTGATCCGCAACATCCATCTGAAAGACGCCTACGATCTTGAACTTTCGATTGTAGTCGTACACATCTTTGCCGTCCACGTAGCGCCTTGTTCTAGTGTCGGCGACCTCGTAGGTGTTGTCGAGCAGATATTTTGAGGTGTACATCATCCTTTCGGACATCATCACCTCATACACCCCGTCAACCGCATCGGTGGCGGGCAGCCTGCCCGCTACGACGGTTACATGATCAAACACGCCGCTCTGGCTGACGAACTTTATGCTGCCGCCCTTGTCCTGCTCTTCTCCCATCTTTCGCGCGTGCAGCCACGTCAGCGCGATCGCGTGGGATTCGCTGCGGATGGGAAGGGAGACGTTCTCCTTGCGCGCGTCGATCTGCTGAAGGAAATAGTTGAGGTTGTTGAGCCTTTTTTCAATCGGGTACGACGCGATGTTCAATTCAAAGGTGAAGCTGCCCGGATAATTGCCGGATCTTTGCTGGTACATCTCCAAATCGCGCCTGAGCATGCGGTTGAGCACGCCCTCGGTGTACATTGGTATCGAAGCCACCATGCCGACCGCCAATACGGCGCCCAGCATAAGGCAAAGAAACATCCATTTATTGCTCCAAATTTTGCGAAAAACCATCAACAGCAAACGAGCGTCACCTCCAACCGTCCGAGCCCGCCCAATGGCGATAGCGCATGCAAGCGGGGATCAGGGCATGATGACCAGCTCGCCGGCCGCGAGCCCCTTGACGACTTCGACCTCGGTCGAAGTCTCGATGCCGGTCTCCACATCCCGCTCGATCTTTACGCCGTCCACGAGCAGGTTTACGAACTTGCGCCCCCAAAAGGAGTTAATACAGTTTTTCGGAAGCACGATTACGCCCTCTTCGCGCTTGAGCACCGTGGTAACTTTGGCGGAATCGCCCATCGTTACGCCCTCGGTTAGGTTATCCACTACAAAGTGCACTTCGCTCACCAGCTTGCCGTCCACGGTGGGAACGGTGGTAGGGTCCGCCGCAACCGTGCCCTTGTATGTGTTCGTGCGAATGGCGACGCTTACCTCCATGCCCACGGTGAACATGTGTGCGCTGTCTCCGGAATAGGTAAGGGTAATCTGCGTAGGATCGGAAATACGGAACAGCGTTACGTAGCCTTCGGCGTTTTGCCCGATTTCCAACGCCGGTAAAACATAGCTGACGACCCCGTCAAACGGCGCGAACAGCTGCGCGTTTTTAAGGTCGCCCTGCAAATCCGAAAGGTAGTTTTGCTGCTTCTGAAGCTCAAGCTCGGCCTGCCTAACGCGCGCCGCCTGATCCTGAGAATCTTTTTGCGGGTCCTGGTCCTTCTTCCACTGCTCGTACTCGGCCTGAACCGATTCAAGTTCCAGTTTCGCCTTTTGAATCGCGAAGCGCTGCGTATCCAGCTGGCGCACCATGTCTTCGCGCTTTTTAGCGTCGAGCGTATCTCTATACAACCTATCGTAATCCACTTCGAGGTTGCGATATTTTTCCTCTTCAATCTCAACGTTCAGCTCGGCACGCTCGATGCGCGTCATATCGAACGAGGCGTCGGAAACCTGCACGCGCTGCGCGTTTTCCAGGGAAAGTCTCGCTTTTTCCACCTCTATGCCCTGCTGGCGTATCTGGCGCTTGAGGGATTCGCTGTTAAGCTCGATCAAAAGATCGCCCTCTTTGACCTGTTGCCCGAGCTTGACGCGGATGTCGGCAATCCTGCCCCCCTGCCCCTCAAAGGCAACCGATGCCGTTTTGCTGGGAGAGAAATTCGCATATACGTCCAGCTTTTGCTCGATGTCGCCCGCCTTGGCCTCCATCGTGCGGTAGACGACCTCGGCGGGTTCCACCAACGGCGGAGCGAGCAGCTCCTCTTCCTGCGGAAACAGAAAGGTGCAACCTGAAAGCAGAGCCGCCATAAGAACAAAAGACGCCAAGCGTAGCCCGCGCATGTGAATTCCCCCTTTACGCTCTCTTTATGATATCACAGCCGGTTTCTTTCCACAATCGCGGCTAAAAGTTGGAACGTATTTCATGTATACATGCCTAAACTTTTTCGCAAGGAGAAGACGGGATAGCTGCCCTATGCTTTGATGAAGGCGTTGCTTTATGCGAGCGCCGCTCGCATCTTTTTCTTCCGAAACATCCGATGGCGATGGGCACATTTACATTTCATTCCTTTGCCGAGCGTAATTTTTGCGGTGTAAGCCGTTGTATCCAAAGAAATGAAATCGCGCTACAATAACGGCGCATTGGGAGATCAACGCGCGCAGGTATGCGGCTCTTTACGGACAAACAATCCATTCAAGGAGGTGTCTTCCATAAAGGCGCAACAATCGTCGGCCACCGCCGCATACAGCCTGTCGGCATGCATCCCGTTGCTGATCGCAGTGTTCTCACTGCCGCTATTCCTGCTCGGCAAGTCGCTTGTACAAAATAATGATAGCGGCCTTTCCGTTTTTTTTGATAACCTTCCCTTTATTCTGATGGTGGTTGCCGGGTTGTTGAACCCTTTTTATCAAATCGCGCTGTCCGGCCGGTTCTCTTTGCGCCGCAACGTGCGCTTGTCTCTGTGTTGGGCAATGTCCCTGTCTTTGAGTTGCGCCTATCCCTATGCGGCGTATTTTGCTATGTGCGTTGCGCCCGTCTATTTTCTGGAATCCGGCCCGTATGATTCTTTAGGAAACGCTTTATCGCTGTATATAACGTGGGCGGTTGCGGCCATAGCCGTCGTCATCGCATCAATCGGGCTGGCAGCGATAGCCTGTGTCAAGATTCGCCGCAAACAAAAGGCCATGCAAACCAATCGGCAGCGCGCCGAAGAATAGAGGGAGGCTCTATATGATGTTACCTTGCAAACAAAGCCGATTGGCGATTTTAGCATTTGCACTGTTTATGCTGGCTTCATGCGCCAACGCCGGTATGGACGGCGCGGACGCCTCAAGCAATCCGGCAAGTATAACCGCCCCTGAGCCGGAAGAAAGATTCTTTGCAAAAATGATCTTGATTACGCTGGAAAGCGATGCGCACTCCGATAACATATGGAGCTATGTTGAAAGTGAGGAAGGCATTGTATCCTCCGGCTCAACCGATGAATACTATCGGGAAGATGCCGCTGAAAAAGGTTACACCGTGCCGGAAGAGACGGCGCCGGGAACGGTAGACTTCGTCTTTGTCGGTTTGAAAGAGGGGAAAGTAACTTTGAGCTTTACTCTGTCAAACCCGGAGGCTGCCGACGCAGAACCTGAACGCGTCACCGAATATGTACTCAGGGTTCGTTCCGATAAAACGATTGAAGTACTTTTTGATCAGGCCGCGGACGGCCCGCAACTGGATGATCGCGTCCCCGGAGCCAAGGCGAAGGCGAAGACGGATTCGGGCAGTGATATAGAGGGCCGGGTGACGGAATCCTTATCAGGAACTATTTTTAAGGTTGAGCTTGAGAACGGAAACGTGATTACCGCATCGCTTACATCAAAACTCAAACTTGAGAAAATAAAAATTACAACGGGTGATACGGTAAAAGTTACACTGAATCCATCCGATTTATCCAAAGGAGAAATCATTTACAGATATAAATAGCTATCGTCGACCAACTCCAAAATCTCGCCTCGCACGCTCTGGTTTTGGGGCTGGTTCACTATAAAATAAAACGGTGAAAGTATAGCCGCAGAAGGTTCGCAGATATTTTAGCGTCCAAATCCCTAGCCGGGTACAGGATCAGCAAGAATGCTCTTCGTGCTACAAGGCGGAGCTTGCCGTTCATACGGGGATTTACAAGCGCCCGCATGTTCTTTGGAACATGCGGGCGCTCAGCACGATGACATAGCAGGGTGCGGGCGCTACCCCCGCACCCTTTGGGATTTTATCCCCGAGCCCATCCTAAGAATGTCGTATGTGGGTACTCTTGAAATGGGATTTCTAAGGGGTATGCCACTTAAACCGCCGGTGGCTTTTGCCGTTCCCCTTTTTCGACACAAGAAGATGCAAGTCCTCGATACAACTCGTGCATGCCGGATTTCCTTGATAGTATTGAAAATGCGGTCATCCGGCATTGCACACAGAGGCCCTCCCATAGGATACTTACTGCTTCAGCGCGTCGCGACGGATTTCCTTTAAGCGCCTGAGCGCCTCGTCGCCGCCCCTGCCGAACAGATCGTGCAACCTGGCATACTCGGCGTAGAGCGGCTCGTACGCGGCCCTGCGCATAGGATCGGGCGCATATACGACTTCCTTTACCCCGCCCATCTTCTTCGCCGCGTCAAATATGGTCGCATAGCCACCCTTTGCCTCGCCGGCGGCCACCGCGCCGAACATGGCGCTGCCCAGCGCAGGCGACTGGCTCGATCGACCGATGCGAATTTCACGCCCGGTCACATCGGCATAGATCTGCATCATAAGCGCGTTCTTCTCGGCGATGCCACCGCAGGCATATAGCTCGTCCACCGGAACGCCGTGCTCGGCAAACGTATCCACGATCATGCGCGTGCCATATGCGGTCGCCTCAATCAGCGCCCTGTACATCTCCTCGGGCTTCGTAAGCAACGTCATGCCGAACATCGCGCCGGAAAGATCCGCATCAACGAGCACTGAGCGGTTGCCGTTCCACCAATCCAACGCTACGAGCCCGCTCTCGCCCACCGCGAGCTTTGCCGCCTTTTCGGTGAGCAACTCGTGCAGGTTTATGCCGCGCGCCCCGGCTTCCTTGACATAGGCCGCAGGGGCACAGTTTTCAACAAACCACTCAAAGTGATCCCCCACGCAGCTTTGCCCCGCCTCGTAGCCCAGAAAGCCCGGCAAAATGCCATCTTCCACCACGCCGCACATGCCGGGCACCAGCTTTTCCTCCTCGCCCAGCACCATGTGACAGGTGGAGGTGCCCATGATCATCAACAGCTTCCCCGGCTCGGTAATGCCCACCGCCGGCATGGACACATGCGCGTCCACGTTGGCGACCGCCACCGCGGTACCGGGCAGAAGGCCCGTCCACTTTGCGGCTTCCGGGGTAATTTCGCCGGCCTTATGCCCGGCGGGATAGATGTCGAGCGAAAGCTTTTCTTCCACCACATTTTCGAGCCTGGGGTCCAACGCCTTGAAAAAATCCTTTGACGGGTAGCCCTCGCGCTTGTGCCACGTCGCCTTATAGCCCGCCGTACACGCGTTGCGCGCCTCGACGCCCGTCATCTGCCAGATGACCCAATCTGCCGCCTCGATGAACCTGTCCGCCGCGGCGTAGATCTCCGGCGCCTCGTTGAGCGTCTGCCAAACTTTGGGAAACATCCACTCGGACGAGATCTTTCCGCCGTACCTTTGCAAGAACATTTCGCCGCGGGCCTGGGCCACTTCGTTAAGGCGCGTGGCCTCGCCCTGCGCGGCGTGGTGCTTCCACAGCTTGATAAACGCGTGCGGGTTGTGCTGGTATTCAGGTATCAGGCACAGTGGCTCGCCGCCGCGCGCAACCGGTAAAACCGTGCAGGCGGTAAAATCAATGCCCACGCCGATCACATCCTCGGGCCTAACGCCCGATTTGCGCATCGCCTCAGGTACGACGGCGGCGATGCAGTCGAGATAGTCCTTCGGGTGCTGAAGCGCCCAATCGGGCGGCAGCCTTTCGCCCGTGGGCAGCGCCTCGTCCATCACGCCGTGGGGATACTCCATCACTGCGTGCTCAAGCTCCGCCCCGGTTTCCACCTCCACTACCAAGGCCCTGGCCGACTGCGTGCCAAAGTCGATGCCGATCGCATACTTGCCCATGAAAACCCCTCCCCAATTTCTATATCGATTCCGGCGCCTTGTCGGCCTTCGATGAACCTGAGCCGACTTCCGTGCCGTTGAGCACTTCCCTAAGCGTTCTGCCGTGCGCATAGTATTCATAAACGATTCTAAGCACCACCACCAGAATCGGCCCGCCGATGAGCCCCACAAAGCCAAACAACCGGAAGCCCGCATACATGGCCGCCATCGTCAACAGCGATGGAAGGCCTATTTGCACGCTGACGAGGCGCGGCTCGAGCACATTGCGGCCAATGAGCACCGCAATGTAGATCAGAAACAGCCCGATGGCCAAGGGCACGTTGCCCGTCACCAACGAATAAACCGCCCAGGAGTTTAGAAACAGGCCGCTGCCGATGACGGGCAGCGCATCGAACAGCGCGATGATCATGGCGATCACCAGCGCGTATTCCACGCGCAGAATGGTAAGCCCTATGAAGATGATCGCAAACACTGCCAGCATAAGCAGCAACTGGGCCCGTATGTAGCCAAACAACGTAGAAAACAGGCGGTTTTTCACGTTGACGATCCTATCCATCCACTCCTGCGGCAAGGACTCGCGCATGAACCCCGACATGCGCGGCCGCATGGAGCACATATAGTACGTGCCGACGAGCCACATGATGATGGACAGCAAAATGACCGGAATTCTCTGAGCGGTCGTCCACACGCCGCGGGCGAGCGGGTTGACGACGGTGGAAAGCTGCCGGACCGCCGTGGAAAGCAGCGTGGAAATTTCGCCGGTGATCGACATGGTGAGATCCTCGGGCAAGATGTCGATCTTCTCCTCCACCCAGGCGGCAAAAACCTTCAGCTGGGCGGAAAACTCGTTGATCCACGCGGGCACCGAGGTCGCGAGCGAAACGAGCTGCGTGATGATCTGATCGATCAAAAACGTGAGCGCCACCCCTACGATCACGCCCATCACCAGCATCGTGGCGATGGATGCGACCGAGCGGGGAACATAGTGGCCCTTTACGCCAATTTTGCACAGCCGGCGGATGATGGGCTCCATGGCCATGGCGCCAAGCAGCGCCAGCACAAACGGCATCAGCAGCGCGGCTGCCCTAAGCGAAAAATAAAAGAGGACGCCGGAAATTACGAACACAAAGATAAGCTTTATTAAGTTGAACATCGGCTTTTTCGAGAGCTCTTTCCACTGATTTGCCAACCGGATTCTCCCTTCTCCCCCCGCAACGTTGCAATCCTATGCCGTAAAAAGCAGAACGGAACGCGCTATACGTTCGCAGCGCGATGACAAACTGCGGTTTGCCATCGCGACATGCAAACCCTTCAAATGACTGCGTCATTTGCGGCCGGGCTTGCAACCTAACCGGAATGAGCCTGCGCGCGGCGCCTTGCAGTTCGCGAATACCCACGACTATCTCCTAGGGTCGTCTGTCGCGGGGCGCTACTCCACCCCACCAAACCTTCGGTTTGTCGGGGGCCTCGGCCGACCTTTCGCCGTGCCGGTTTACGCCTTCGGCGCGCACGGCTCCGACCACCCTTCGGCTCTTCTTAAGCGGGGCCTGCGGCCCCGCGCCCCCAAGAGAGAATGCAAAATGCATGTCGTTTTTCGTTTCCCGCATCATTTTTTCAAGTTTCTTCTATTGTCAACTGCCTAGGAACGCGCTACGCGTTCGGTTCCGCGCTCTTTTGCACAAGCGCCCATAACACGCGCCGGTCGGCGATCTCATGAACCTGAATCTCCAACCCCAAAGCCGACGCGCGCGGCTGCGAGCCGTCTTCCGGCACGAAGCCCAGCAGCTTGAAGGCCAACCCGCCTACGGTATCGACATCCTCGTCTCCGATCTTCATGCCCAGCAGGTCGCCCAGCGTTTCCAAATCCATGTTGCCGGGCACGCGGTATACCCCCGGGCTGGTCTCCGTTACCGCGTCGGCAACCTTGTCGCTCTCGTCGTAAATATCCCCCACGATTTCCTCGATGAGATCTTCCATCGTCACCATGCCGCTGGTGCCGCCGTATTCATCTACCACAATTGCGATGTGCATTTTACGCTTTTGCATTTCGCGCAAAAGGGCATCGGTGTGCAGGGTTTCGGGCACAAAGTACGGCTTCATCAAAATATCCTTAAGGGGCAGGGGATTGTCTTTCATCGCGTTGAGAAAATAATCCCTCGCACGGAGTATGCCCACAATATCGTCCAAGTCGCCGTCGAATACGGGGAATCTCGAATAGCCGCTCTCCTGCATCAGGGCGACGATCGCGGCGTCATCGTCCGCAACGGATATAGCCGCCATATCGGTGCGATGCGTCATCACCTCGGAAAGCTGCGTATTGTTCAGCTCGAATACGTTCTCGATCATCTCCTGCTCCTGCGGCTCGATCACGCCCGCCGCCCCGCCCATATCCACCATCATGCGGATTTCCTCTTCGCTTAGGGCATCGCCCGAAGCATGCGGGTCCATGCCGAAAAGGCGGATCACGCCGTTGGTGCAGGCGGTAAGCAGCGCCACGACGGGCCTTAGCATCGCCGCAAAAAAGCTTATGATTCCGGCGACGCCCAGGGAAATCTCCACCGGCCTTTGCATGGCAATGCGCTTGGGCACAAGCTCGCCGAACACGAGCGTCAAAAAGGCGATGACGATTGTAATGGCGACCACCATGATGGTATTGAGCGTCGCCGCCGGAACGCGTACGCCAAGGGATATCATCCAGGCGACAAGCGGCCCGGCAAAGTTATCCGCCGCAAACGCCGAGCCCAGAAAGCCCGACAGCGTCACCCCGACCTGAATCGTCGCCAGAAAGCGCGCGGGAACCTTGATGAGCTTCCCAAGCGCCTTGGCGCCCCTTCGGCCCTGCGTGGCGAGCTTGAGGGCCTTTGCCTCGTTGATGGAGATTACGGCGATTTCCGACATCGCAAAGAACGCGTTGAGCACAATAAGCACAACTTGCAGAATGATGCTGCCCAGCGCAGAACCCCCGTCCAACCCATCACCTCGTTACATCGCGCGCCGTCATTGCGCGCCGTTATATTCCGTTACCGTCAGGACAAACGCCTCGATGTTTTCGTAGGGAACCTCCGGCTCCAACACGTGCGTGGGCGCGAGATACAGTCCGCCGCCCTCTCCTACCTTTGCGATGAGCTCAAGGCACGCGCCGCGCACATCCTTAGGCGTGCCAAAGGGCATGGTGGACTGCGTGCCCACCCCGCCCCAGAAGCTGAGCCTGTCGCCGTAGAGCCGCTTGAGCTCGATCGCATCCATACACTCGGGCTGAATGGGGTTGAGCACCTCCACGCCAGCCTCGATGAGCCCCGGCACCACCCGCGCGATATTCCCATCGGAATGATAGGTTATTAAAATATCGGGGTTAACCGCCTTGGCGGCGGCGATCACGCGCGCAAGGCGCGGCTTCAGCATAGCCTCCCACTTCCTGGGCGCCATCATCATATCGATCTGGGTGCCGACGTCGTCTCCAAGGCACAGCACATCCAGCCCTGCCAACGCATAGCGCCGCGCCATCTCCTCTCTGATGACGCACAAGCGCTCGAGCAGCGCCTCGCACATTTCCGGAAACACCACGATATCCTCTAAAAAGCGCTCCATACCGCGCAGGTACCACGCGCTTTCAAACAGCGTAATCTCCATGCCCGCCATGGCCACGAGGCCCTGCTCCTTTACCTGCCTGGCCCTTTGCTCAAGCGTTTCCCAGTCCATATCGCGCGTAGGGTCCGGCCACGGATACTCCGCAATCTGCGTAGGATCCGTAAGTCCTTCCAGAGGAAACACCATCGATGTAAAATGCGCCATCGTGCCTTTGCGCGAGCCGAAGCCGAAATCGGGCGAAATCATCACGTCCGGGTCCCCCGCGTACCAGCGCGCGCGGAAGCGCCGCGCGTCGGCCAGGCAGGGAACGCCCAGCGTGCGGGTGGGAAACCCGTAGTAAGCCGCATAATCCGTATGCCCGGTGCGCCGCGCAAACTCCTCAAGCTGCGAGGGACACAGGCTGAACGAAAACGGCACAAAGCCCTCGCTCTTGCGGCGCATGGCGTCGAAAAACTTCTGACGAATGTCCATAAAATCCTCCTTGCGCGTCGGTAGGTATCGTCATGTCGATCCTTGGCGGCTTACGCCAAATCCGAAGGCAGTACGAGCCCGGATACGGGCGACAGCGAAGCCTCGAGCACCGCCGGGCCCTCGGGTGCGGTAACGCGCTTGAACTGCGAGGCGTTCATGCGCTTCATAAATACATCAAGCGCATGCTCGATCGTCTTTTCGGTCATCACCCTATCAAACTCCGTCTTTTCCGCGAGAAAGCGAAGCTTTTCTCGCCCTGCCCCGCGCACAAGGTAATGATATAGGAAGAAATCGTGCAATTCGTACGGGCCGAGGATTCCCTCGGTGGATTGCATTTCGCTCCCCGGCGTAAGCTCCGGGCTGATGGGCGTCGCAAGAACGTTCATCAGCGTTTCGCGCAGCGCTTCGTTGCCGGACAGGTAGGCATGCCAGCGCACCATGCGCTGAAGCATCGTCTTTGGAATGCCCGCGTTGACCCCGTACATGCCGGTTTGATCCCCGCCGTATGTACACCAGCCTAGCGCAAGCTCGCTCATATCTCCGGTGGAAAGCTGCAAAGCGCCCGTAAGGTTTGCGATGTTGAGGGCGATGGCTGTCCTAAGCCGCGCCTGCACGTTTTCATAGGTTACATCCGGCGTAACGCCGTCGTGCCCGATGGCCAAAAGCTCGTCCAGGCACATTTTGCGGATGTCGATCTCGCGAAAGTCGCATCCGATTGCCTGCGCGAGCGAGCGAGCGTTGCCCTTTGTCGTATCGGATGTCGCGAGGCCCGGCATGGAAACGGCGATCACGTTCGTAGGCGGGCCGCCTAGCTCGCTCACCGCGCGGCGCGCAACCAGAAGCGCGCACGTGGAATCCAGCCCACCGGACCAGGCCAGCACGACCTTGTCCGTACGGACATGCCGCATGCGCCGCTTTAAGGCCGCCACCTGGATGGCAAATGCATCGGCATACGCGTCGTCCCCTTCTACAAAAAGCGGATGAGCGCACATCGCGCGCGCAAAGTGCGTCTGCGCATCGTAGCGCGGCCCGCGCAGCCCTTGCGCACAGGGCAAGGGCTCTTGGGCATATTCCGCCTCCGCGCGCGTGCGGCGCATAAACGCCAACCCCTGAACGTCGATATCCGCGATGGCAATCTGCCCGCCTTCGTCAAAGCGCCTACCCCCAGCCAGGTGCTCACCCGCCTCGATCAAAACGCAATCGCCCGCATATACGCCTCCGCTTACGGATTCGCCCGGCCCCGCAAACGCGGCGGCCACGGCGCAGCAGCTAACGCGCGCAAGCGCCGCGATATCCCGCGCACGAAGCGCGTCAAAACCAGCCCTCGCGCGGCGCGCCACCGGCAGCAGCACGATGTGCGCCCCGCGGCGCGACAGCGTGGGGATCTCTTCCTCGTTACGGGCAACCCCAAGCGCGACGCCGCCGAGCGAGAATACATCCTCTCCCAAGCGCGCCATGTGCCCCGCACATTCCACATCGCGCGCAGGGGCGTCGTAGCGCGAAAACCAGCGCGCCTGCTCCGGAGTGGGCCTCAGGGGCACGATCGATAAAATTTCCCCCTGCGCCATCAAAAGCGACGCGTTGTATGTCCTTCCCTCGATTGCCAGCGGCAGCCCGATCAGCGCGGCACAGTCAAGAGCCGCGCCGGTCTCAAGCAGCGTTTCCAGCGAAAGCCGCGCGGCGCTGAGCAGATCCGAGCGAAAAAACAAATCTCCTAAGGTGGCGCCGGTGAGGCAAAGCTCGGGAAATACGGCCAGCAGCGCCCCTTTGCCGTCGGCCTCTCTCCACGCATCCGCCACGGCCTGCGCATTGGCCACCGGGTCGCCAAGCCGGACAGGCGGCGAAACCGCAGCGATCTTGGCAAATCCATGCGTCGGTATGAAAATCGCCCCCTTTTCGTTGTTGCGAAAATTGAAAGCGCGAAAAAACAGTTTGGCATGAGCTGTACCGGATAGCCTCCGGCATGCATCGCCGCTGTTATTATACGGTATCGCGCCATAGGCCACAATGCAATTTCTGTGAAAACCGCCTTCGCATCCTATCCGCTTTGCGCAAACTTTGGCGAACCGCCCTTGCTTTTTCAACGATACGATGCTACACTATGCGCAGTTTCGGCACGGTAAATTCTGAACAATAGAACGGCCTGATCGGAACGGCGGCACGTTTTACGTGCGCGTTCTTCTTTTAACGCATGAAAACCCTTGTGCACGGGCAAGATCGGGCGGCTTCCCGCCGTTTTTTCTTTTTCCCGACGCCGTGCATATGCAGTTTTCTCCGGGCCGACAAGGAGGCAATATGACGGCGACAAAAAGAGGCTTTTTCGCGGCCCAGGATATGACGCAGGGCTCGGCGCTCAAAAATCTGGTGTATTTCTCCATTCCTTTGCTCATCGGCAACATTTTTCAGCAGCTGTACAATACCGTCGACGCGCTGGTGGTAGGCAACGCCGTCGGCAGCGGCGCGTTGGCGGCTGTGGGCGCAAGCGGAATGATCATCTTCTTTTTCGTATCTCTGTTTATTGGCATCGCCACGGGCGCCGGCGTGCTGATCTCGCAGGCGTTCGGCGCGAAAGACCGCGATCGCCTGCAAAAGACGGTTTCCACAATGTATGGGCTGACGCTGTATGTCGGCATCTTTCTTTCGGTGGTGGGCTTTTTGCTCTCCAAGCCGATCCTTATTCTGCTGAAAACACCGCCGGAAATTATGGATGCATCCGTCGCATACCTGCGCATCATCTTCGTGGGCATGCTCGCCAGCGCGGCATATAACAGCATCGGCGGGGTGTTGCGCGCGGTGGGCGATTCTATCACGCCGCTCATCTTCCTGATCGTCGCCACGGTGCTTAACATCTTTCTCGACCTTTTCTTCGTGCTCGTGCTCGATATGGGCGTGCCCGGGGTGGCGATCGCCACGATCCTAGCCCAGGCGATTTCGGCGATTTTGAGCATCATTCGCCTAAATCAACTCGACGAGGCGCTCCACCTAAAGCCCGGTCGTCTAAAGATTTATCGCGAGGTGCTCCCCGAAATCCTGCGCATAGGCCTGCCTTCGGGCATTCAGCAAATCTCCATTTCGCTGGGCAGCATGGTAATTCAGGGGCTGGTCAACTCGCTGGGCGTCGTTGTCGTCGCCGGATGGACGTCCGCCATGCGCATCGACACGTTCACCACCATGCCGATGATGACGATCTCCATGGCCATCACCACCTATGTCGGCCAGAACATCGGCGCGCAACGCATCGACAGGGTCGATCGCGGCATCAAGGTATCGCTGGGGCTGGTAGTCGTCGTAGCAGCGATCATGTCCAGCGCATCGCTGATTTTCGCGCGGCCGCTGCTGAATATGTTTACCCCGGGCGAAACGCAAGTTATCGACGCCGGCATGGATATTTTGTGGCGCATCGCCCCGTTTTATTTCCTGCTGGGCACGATGTTCTGCATGAGCGGCGTCATGCGGGGCGCGGGCGAGGCGCGCGTGCCGATGATCACGTCGATCATGTCGGTATGCGCGATCCGCGTGCCGCTTGCGTACCTATTGTTTGCGGTCATCGGGACACCTTCCTCCATCTGGTGGGCTATCCCCATCGGCTGGCTGCTCGGCTTTTTGTTCCAACTGCTGTACTATCGCTTCGGCAAGTGGAAGGAGCGCTCTATGGAGCGCATGCGCCTTGCGGCGGCTGCGGCGGCCTCGCGCAATGCGTCGAAGGGCGCCGCACACCCGGAGCCCCTCCCCAGTTTTGAACCCTAAAACTACCATACAGTGGCGCATTTTTTGATAAATATATCTTATGGGTCGTGTTTGTGAACAACGCAAACACGGCCCGCATTATCCCCATAAGTGGCTTTGAATTCTTTCTACTGGCCATGATTTAGAATATATAAGGCGTATTATTAACTTTTTAGGTTTATTTAAAATATGAATTTATGTTTTCAAAAGATTTTTCGCGGTATATTAAGTACAAGCAGCTGCCACAAAAGAACAGAAAGGATGTTGTGCATGAAACGGATAACTCTTCTGCTCGCTGTTGCTATGTTGTTCGCCTTGGCCCCAACATCGCTTGCGGTCGAAAATGACGTATCTCTTGTCGAAACACAAAATACCCTCGTCGCACAAGCTGATGACATTTGCCCCGTCACCGGTACATATCATGCGGTTACGCAGGCAGCGGTTTGGTGCAGGGGAAATGCATGGCCCGCCGTGTGGGAATATCACAAGCCCGATTGCACTATAGTGGGCTATTATGCCAACTATTACGGCCATTGCATGGCCTGCGGCAATCAAGTGTTTGTATCCACGCATCTATGCTATGCCCTGCATTCCTTCAGCTGCGGCGGCGGTCGACAGGATTACTGCGGTCTCTAATCGTCAATTCGCACTACACTTCAGTCCCCCGCACCATCGCGATGTTGCGGGGGACTGTCCGCTTTGCTGAATCTTCACTTGTACGGAGGCATGCGCTGTGCCTCGTCGAGCCTACTCCCTAGAGCGCCATAGTGCTTTTAGGGCACCACTACGCAAGCATCCTCTATGTCAATGATTTCGATGTACTTACTGCACTACACATCTCAAGGAATCTCAGGAAAGAATTGCGGGCAATGTCGTGAAGCAGCTTTTGAGCGTGGGCGAGCTTCGCTTAGCAATATGCACTCAAATGCGCAAATTTTGAATATTCTTTTCTTCATCGTTTTCTATGCCAAGAAAAAAGTTGCCATAAAGTTGCCACTTGACGATTTTAGTGACCCTTACCCAAAATAGCAAAACCCCACCGGCATACTGCCGGTGGGGTTTTCGGTGGCTCCCCAGGTCGGACTCGAACCAACAACCCTTCGGTTAACAGCCGAATGCTCTGCCATTGAGCTACTGAGGAAAATAGAATCCGGCGACTTCCTAAGTTTCCGGGCGGTCACCCGCCAAGTATTGTCGGCGCTGAAGGGCTTAACTTCTGTGTTCGGAATGGGAACAGGTGGGACCCCTTCGCCATAGTCACCGGAAATTGGATATCAAGTTG
>JAVBNW010000059.1:0-5309 GCA_031551255.1 Eubacteriales bacterium
AGAGCGCAGTGCGCCCCGACGAGCTCCTCCTCTTCCTCAAAACCACTGCGGCGATTTTGAGAAGCAAGAAGAGCGACGAGGAAAGAAGCGGGAGTGCGCGTTCTTCGTTCTTCCCACTTCCACAAGAGATTTGCACATCGCGTGGAAAGAAAAGGCATTCCTGCGCTCCATCCCCTTTAGCACCTTGCAAACCGCCGAAGCGCCGCAAGCGCTAGGGCGCCGTCGCGCGCCGGCTCTCCGCGCCCTTCTACCGAAACGCGCCCTTGGTAGCCTATCGCGCAAAGGGCGGCGAAAAACGCTTCGTATCCTGAACAGTCCGGATCGGAAGGATGCGGATACGCGCGGCCGTCGGGCCGGGCGATGTGGCAATGATACAGCCTATTCCCCGCCGCCGCAATCCCTTCCGTGCCCTCGTTCTCCACCGCGACGTGGTACCAATCCGCCAGCGCGCCGACGCGCGAATCCCCGCACGCAACGGCGAGCTCAAGCGCCTCCACAACGGAATTTACGATGTTGCATTCCTTGCGGTTCAATGGCTCAATCGCCAGCAAAAGGCCGTATTCGCCGCAGATCGCGCCCGCCCGGCGGCAAAATTCCGCCAACTGCTCCATCGCGCTTTCGCGGGCAAAACCTTCCGGCACCGCCCGCGCGCCGCCGGAGCCAAAAACCGCAACCTTCCCGCCAAGGCGGGCAAAGCGAGGCAGGGAAACCGCGAGCTTCGCACAAGCGTCCTCAAGATCCGCCTGCTCGCCGGTCAAGCGCGTGCCGCCCGGCAGAAGCAGGTTTCCGGCCTCCGCCTTCAGCGGCGAGGCTTTCATGCGCTCCGCGAGCTCGTCATAAGATCCGGCCTCCATCAGCCCCAACGCGGAAATCGCGCACTCGAGATAGTCGTAGCCCTGTGCCGCGAGAACGGGCGCGTGAAATGGGTCGGTACAGATTCCAAAACGAATCACGACAGCCTCCTTGCCGCCTCAAAGGCAGCCTTGTACGGCGCGTCGAGCGCCGCTTTTTTTGACATTGTACCACACTTTTGCCGCGAAAAACCAAGGCGCAGCTACAACACATATTCGAAAGGGCGGTGCCGGGCGACAACCGTTTGTAAG
The DNA here is from genome assembly GCA_031551255.1 of Eubacteriales bacterium. GTDB lineage: Bacteria > Bacillota > Clostridia > Christensenellales > UBA1750 > JAVBNW01. The sequence goes on from JAVBNW010000059.1 coordinate 1,104, forward strand.
GCGTTTAAGCCATCGACTACCCGCCGCTCATAATCCCTACGAAAACAGCGAGGAAAGCAACAACCAGCGGCCGTAAGGGGAATACCCCGCCGCAAGGGCGGTGTGCCCCGAGGCTTCGTTGCGCGCATCGCACAGATATAGCGGCGTCACGCCGATGCGCGCAAGGTCGTTCGTCAGCGCGCGCAGACAATCCGCCGCATAACCGCGCCGCCGAAAAGCCGGATCGGTCTCGACGGTTATGTTCCATACCTGACCGGCGGGCGTAGCGCAGGCCCAGCTGACAAAGCGCCCTTCCCGAACGACGCCCAACGCCCTGCCCCCCTCGGGCAAGCGCGCGGCCCCGGAAACCGGAATCCCTTCCGAAAGGGCGATTGCCTCTCCGCTTTCCGCACAGGGCCCCCGGGGCGGCGAAAAAACGAGCAGCTCCTCGGGCAACGGGCCCAGCTTCTCAAACGGCGCTACCTCGGCCCCTTGCGGGGCATCCGCAGCGAGCGAACGGTATGCCACGCCGTCGCGCCGAAGCTCCATCGCCGCACGGGGCGCCAAAAAAGGCGGATGCGCTTCCAGCCGAAGCGCCGTACGCACGCAGCCTCCCGCGCCTTGGGGAGAAAGGCCCAACACCGATGTAAAGTAGCAGGCGATCGCATCCACCGCGTGTCATCCTTTCAAAAGCATTTGAAACCGCACCTGTCGCCCGAAGACCGGCTCCGGGTCACGTACGCGCGTAGCGCATAGGGCCTTGGCGATATACGTCGCTTCCCAGGCAATCGATGGCCACGACCGCGGGAAAATCCTCCACATAAAGCTCTCGGATGGCCTCGGTTCCCAAGTCCTCAAACGCCACGATCCGCGCGGCCTTCACGCGCGACGCAAGCAGGGCGCCCGCGCCTCCGGTGGCGGCGAGATAGACGGCCCCCGTCTCCTTCATCGCATCGATCACCGCCTGGGAGCGCGGCCCCTTGCCGATCATCCCGGCGAGCCCGGCGCGCAAAAGGCGCGGCGCATATGCGTCCATCCGCCCGGATGTTGTAGGCCCGCACGCACCGATGATCTGATTCGGCCCCGGCGGGCAGGGCCCGGCATAGTAGATGAGCTTCCCCGAGATGGCCACCGGCAGCGCCTCTTGCGCATCGAGCAGGGCGCACAGGCGCTTATGGGCGGCATCCCGCGCGGTGAGGATGGTTCCGGAAAGGCGTACGATCTGCCCGGTGCGAAGGCCTGTCAAATCTGCGGGCAGCAGGATCCTCCTAACCACATCCATACTCATCATACCTCCCCCTTAGCGTGCCGCGCACAATGACACTGCATGTTAACCGCCACCGGCAGCGCGGCGATGTGGGTAGGCGTTTCATCGATATGCACCGCCAGTGCGGTAACGACGCCGCCTAGCCCCATCGGCCCTATCCCCAGCGCGTTGATGCGCTCTTTGCATTCCGCCTCCATTTGGGCAATGCGCGCATCCGGCGAGGGCTCGCCAACTTTTCTGAGCAAGCTTTTCTTCGCGGTAAGCATCGCAAGCTCGGCGGTGCCGCCGATGCCGACGCCCACCACCACCGGCGGGCACGGGTTACCGCCCGCCTCCCGCACGGCGCGCACAATCGCCTCCGCCGCGCCCGCCGCGCCGTCGGACGGGCTGAGCATGAACAGGCGGGACATATTTTCGCTGCCGAAGCCCTTGGGCGCCACGGTCATCTCCAGTCTGTCTCCCGATACGATCTGTATGTTAAGGACGGCGGGCGTATTGTCGCCGGTGTTCTTGCGCCCAAGGGGCGAGAGCACCGATGCTCTCAGCCCCGCCTCCCGCACGGCGCGGCGCACGCCCTCGTCCACCGCCCCCGCAAGCGGGCCGCCGGCGATGTGCACATCCTGCCCGATCTCAATAAACACCACGGCCATACCGGTATCCTGGCAGATGGGCACGCCATGCCGCGCGGCGATGCGGGCATTATCCACAATTTGCGAAAGCGTTTCGCGCCCGAGCGGAGATTCTTCGCGTATAAGCGCCTCGCCGAGCGCCTGCATCACGTCATCCGGCAGTGTACACGCCGCCCGCTTGTACAGCTCGCACGCCAGATCGGCGATCGCGCCTGCGTTCACTTCGCGCATCGTAACACCTCGCTATTTCATCGTTTTGCCATTTTCATAGCGTCTTGCGCCGTATGCCGGCCGTTGCAAGGGCCTTCGCAAGAAGTCTATTGTAACATATGCAAAAAGCGGGGACAAACGCAGAAAACACAAAATCTCCGTGCGCACCTTCTGTTCATATTATCAATATAATAATACAGCCCATACAAAAGGGAGGAAGTAAAGATATGAACAAAACCTCGAGAATCATGCTTATCTTCGGCATTTTGCTGGTCATCATGGGCATCGTGCTGTGGATCTTCGCAGGCGCGTTTCCCGCCTTGCTCGGCTATGCGGCCTGCGTCCTCATGCTGGCCTACGGCATTGGGGAAATCGTATTTTATGTAAGACAATCAAACCGTCAAAGCGCGTTCGGCTGGGCGCTCGGCGACGGCATCCTTACCATTATTTTCGCCGTACTCCTGCTGTTTTTCCCCGGCTGGCAAATCCTTGGCGTAACGATCCTCTTCGCGACATGGGTGCTCTTTTCCGGCGTTACCCGCGTATCGGGCGCGCTGGCTTCGAGATGCTCGTGTGCGTGCCAGTGGTTTGTAATCTTTATCGTGAACATTGCGATCGCCGTTGCGGGCATTCTGCTGATGCTCGACCCTCTTTGGGGAATTCTTGTAACCGGCCACCTGGCGGCCATCGCCTTTATCGTTCAAGGCATTTGTGCCTTCACGGTGTTTTGCGCCTGCCGAAGGGGCGAATAATCGACAAATCTCCAAAGCCCGTGCCCGCTTCTTGGGTACGGGCTTTGCCAACCCTGCAAAACCGTGTCTGCACAATTCTGCCTATTTTGTACGGGCAACGCCGCAAGAATCCTGATGCTGATCTTCTGCATCCTGCTGATCATCATGGGCGTCGTACTGTTCGCGACTCCGGGCATAAACTCCCTCGCGCTGAGCTACTTACTCTTAATCCTCATGTTGGTCTACGGCATAGGTGAAATCATCTTTTACGTCACACACCACAAGCTGCACGTCGTATCCGGCCGCGTGCTGCCGACGGCATTCTCGCCGCCGGCGCCCTGGGCAGCATCCTGGGCGCCATCTTAATATTCGAGCCGATGTTTGCCATCACGGTCACCGATTTCCTCGTGCTCATCGCATTTATCACGCAGGGTATCTCCGCCATTTCCATATTCTTTACCGGCCAGCGCAATTAAGGATCATCTCCAAATTCCTGTGCCCGCGTCTCCTTGAAGGCGCGGGCGCTTTCGATTTTCAAAAAAGCCTCGGCAATCTGCACAACCCAGGAGGTTTGGAGGGCCCGACCCCCGAGTCGGCCCAGTGGGCCAAACGTTTGTCACACTATCCCCGTCGCGCTTGTTAGGCCGGGGGCTCACGGGAGGGACGCGCCCCCCCCTGTGCCGTTTAGCGCCTCCCGCAGCTCCCCCGCCAACGCCCTATACTGATCTTCCAGTGCTGGCTTGTCGCCCTCCTTCGCACGATCGATGCGCACGCCGAGCTCGGCCATGCGCATCCTGAGAATTTCCGCGCGCGCCGCGTGATGAAGCGCATCGGCGGGTGGGGCCTCTTTGCGCGCGGCAAACGCGCTATACCCGCCTTCAAATGCCGCCACCTCGCCGTCCTCCACCCAAAGGAGTCTGTCTGCCACCGCGTCAGCCAGCGTCCGGTCGTGGGTAACGAGCAGCAGCGTGCCTTCATAGCCGCTGAGCAGCTCCTCCAGCGCATGCAGCGCATATAAATCCAGATAATTTGTCGGCTCATCCATAGCCAGAAAATTTGCGCCGGAAATGAGCAGCTTCGCCAGCAGCGTCTTGGCGCGCTCCCCGCCGGACAGCACCCGGGTCGGCTTGCGCACATCCCTCTCGCCCAGCCCAAGCCGGGCAAGCACCGCGCGCGCTGTCCATTCGGGCCGCGTACTCCCCCGCATCGCGTTTTCCAAAAGAGTCTTTTCAAGATCGAGCTGTTCGTGCTGCTGATCCAGCAGCGCCACCCGCGCCCCCGCGGCCACGTGCCCGTCGCCGGATAAAAGCGCGCGCAGCAGCGTGGTCTTGCCCGCGCCGTTCGGCCCCATGATCACGGTGCGTTGCCCGGAAAGCACGGTCGCTTCCAC
>JAVBNW010000087.1:0-24765 GCA_031551255.1 Eubacteriales bacterium
ACACCCCCCCACCCCGCGCGGGGGGCCCCCACCTCTGGGCGTCTACCCCGGGCCCCCCCCCCTCCCCATACGATGCCCCCCACACGTCCCGGGGGGGGGGGGCCCCCCCCCCCCCCCCCGGGCCCCTGCCGAAGAGGCACAACGAGGAAAAATACGGCGGCGCACCCGATTTGGGAGCGCCGCTTTTTTGTGTATAAATTGTGTTGACAAAGCGGTTACGGTTTAATATATTGAACATATATTCATCGAATGGAGGTTCAATATGCTGACGCGCATGCAGCAAAAGGAAAGGCGGCGGGAGGAGATCCTGGAGGCGGCGCTGGATCAGTTCATCCGCCGCGGCTACGCGGCCACGAAAATCAAGGACATCGCCGACAAGGCGGGCATGAGCGTAGGCCTGCTGTTTCACTATTTCGAATCGAAAGAAGCCCTGTACATCGAGCTTATTAAACTAGGCGCCTCGGCGCCCCAGGGCATGATGCAAGGCTTCGGCCCGTTGGAGCCGCTCGCCTTTTTCGAGCTGTGCGCACGGCGCGTGCTGGAATACGCGGCCGCCTCTTCGTTTACGGCCAAGATGTTCGTGCTGATGGGCAACGCCTACTACAGCGAGGGCATCCCCGAAGAGGCCCGGGCCATCGCCCTTACATCCAACTTTTACCGAGGCACGGCGCCTTTGATTCAGCAGGGGCAAGCGGAGGGCTCTATCCGGCCGGGGAACCCGCTGGCGCTTAGCACCACGTTTTGGACGGCCATACAGGGCTCCGTCGAGGCATACGCGCTCAACCCCGGGCTATCCCTGCCCGAGGTGGAGTGGATCGTGGACATCATCCGCGCAAAAAAGGAGGAACCCAAATGAAGGTCATCATCGTAGGCGGCGGCATCGCGGGGCTATCCGCGGGGATCTACGCGCGCCAAAGCGGCATGGAGACGGAAATTTACGAAATGCACAGCATCCCGGGCGGCAATTCCACCAGCTGGAGCAGAAAAGGATATCTGTTCGAAGGCGGCATGCACTGGCTGGTGGGCTCCGCCGAAACATCCCCCATGCACCGGCTGTGGCGAGAGGTGGGGGCGCTTGCGGAGAACAACCCCATCTACAACAAAGACCCATTCCTTACCTACATGGATAAAAGCGGCCCCATCTGCCTGTACCGAGACCCCGAGCGCCTGCGCAAGCACCTTTTATCGGTGTCGCCTCAGGATAAGGACGCCATCGACATCTTGGTAAAGGATATTAAGGCCATGCGCAAAATGACGATGCCGGTGATGGACGTAAAAGGCGTGCGGGTCAAGCGAAAATCCGCGCCGCCGCTCTCCATGCTGTTCTCGCTGATCGGCGCGCTGCCCCGCATGAATAAGCTAAACGCCCTCGCCGTCGGCGAATACGTCGGACGCTTTGAGCATCCCGGCATCCGCACGCTGCTGGGCAGCGTTGTAGGGCGGGATGACTTTACCGCAAGTTCTACGATCTTCACGTTAAGCGGGCTCGCCGCCGGAGATTCGGGCTACCCCGAGGGCGGCTCGCTGCGCATGGCCCGCAATATGGCCGACGCGTTTGCGGTAGCCGGAGGCAACATACTGTATAAGCAACGCGTGGAGCGCGTCCAGGTGCAAGGCGGCAGGGCCCGGGGCGTTTGGGTAGACGGCAGGCTGAAAGAAGCGGACGCGGTGATCGTAACTGCCGATGCTCGCGCCGCCATCGACACGCTGTTTGAGCAGCCGCTGCGCGAGGCGTGGATGGAGGAGATGCGCCGGGATATCGTGCCGTTGAACAACGTATTTATCTGCCTGGGCGTCAAGGCCGACTTGAGCGCGCTACCCGAGAGCATGATCTTTCCGCTGACGCGGCCGCTTGTATATGGCGGGGTAACGCACCGCGATATCGGCTTTAACAACTACGCCAACTACCTAGGATACGCGCCCGAAGGCTGCACCGCGCTGACCTGCTTTTTTGGCGAGGATACGTACGACGAATGGAAGGCCGCCAAGGCGGACGGCACCTACGCCCAGAAGAAGCAAGAACTTGCCGAGTTGGTGATCGACAGGCTGGCCGAGGCGATTCCCGAAACCACGGGCAAGGTGGAGGTTTGGGATGTGGCCACCCCCCTTACCTACGAGCGGTACTGCGGCACCTGGCGCGGCAGCTGGATGTCGGTAATGAAACCCGGCTTTACGCGGCAGCAATATCCCTTAAAGCCGGATTCCATCGCGGGTCTGTACTTTGCCGGGCAGCGGCTCATGCTGCCGGGCGGCCTGCCGGTGGCCCTGAGCACGGGGCGGCAGGCGGTGCAGCACTTGTGCAAGGATGAAGGCCGGCTATTCCAAAGCGACTACAACGGGTGAGGAATAAGGGTTGGAATTGTCAGGTCGGCCTTATTGATCCCTTGCTCTTTCAACGCTATGCTCGCGTTAGGTAAGAAAACGGAGTGTGACAAGGAGGGAAAGAAGATGTGGTCCGACCTGGAAAGAGGGTTTCAGGCCGCCTTCGAAGCGGCATGGGCATCCTATCGGGCGAACAGCCTGCCGATCGGCTCCGCGGTGTGCGATACAAACGAAAACATCCTCGCCGTGGGCCGCAACCAAATCCGCACATCGGGAGACGGCATTCTTTCGCACCACCAATTGGCGCACGCGGAGGCGAACGCCATTTTGCAATTGAGCGAGGAAACAGAACCCAACCTGCACCCCGATATCCGCACATATACCTTATATGCGACGCTGGAACCCTGCCCCTTCTGCTTTGGGGCGATCGTCGTGGGCAGCATACGCAACCTAAGGTTCGCCGCCCGCGACGGCATAGGCGGAGCGACAGCGCTCAACGGGGCGATCGATTACATCCGCCGCAAGAACATTTCCATCCAGGGGCCGTTCGCGCAGCCCGAATTGGCGCAGCTCGCGCTGCTAACCTGCTTTGAACTCGAGCGAGGTCGGGATGAAAACAGCGGCCTGCTAAACGCCTACCGGCAAGACTGCCCGCGCGGATTTTCGGCGGGTGTGCGGCTCGCGAAGGAGGGCGGCCTGCGAAGGCTCGCCCTTGGCAACGCCCCGTTCGCCGGCGTATACGACGGTCTGTTATCCGCAGGCGAAATATAGTTGGATATGAACGGTCTTTATGCCGTAAGGCCAAAGTGCGCCTCGATCTTCGCCATCATGTCCTCCATCGTGCTGCGCTCGTTCCGTATGTAATACGGGATGCCGCTTTGGACGACGGCTAAGGGCACTACCACCGCCCCGTCCTTAGATGCCGCATCCTCAACCCCCGCGAGAATCTTCAGCTCGGCGATCTTCTCATCTTTTTCCCCTTGCGAAAGATCGGCCCTTCGCTGAATGTTGTCGATCATGTGAATATGATCGGGCCTTTGGAAAAACTCCCGCTGGAAAAGCTCGGGGACGACCAGCAGGCAAAAGATATGCCGCCGATCGATCGTGCGAAACAAAATTTCCATATCGATATCGCCTTCGCAGACGATATGCCGATGCATCCCCGACAATTGCATCAGATCTGCAATCATCATCGGGGTAAACTCGCGCACGATATCGCGCTCCCACTGCCAGGCCTGTTCTACGGATAGGCGATCCGCGTCCGGCCGCTTCATGCACGGCTGGTATTGAGCCTCGGCGGCCGCAAAGTGGCGGCCGCGCATCTCGTCGCTGCTATAATGGGCCATTCCATATTTCTTGCATAGTCGTTTTGCAGCGGTCGTCTTTCCCGCGCACGAATCTCCGATAAGGAAATACACGTTTTTTAGCTTTTCCCTAACGGTATTGTCCGAGATGAACAACAATTCTCCCTCCCGTTTCCTCAGGCACGGCTGGAGATCAACCGCGCCCCACGATGCCCTTTTCCTTCGCGCGGGCGTAGGCCTCTTCCCATGCCGCCGTATTTTGCGGCTCCACACACTTGGGCGGAAACGAGCGCGCAACCACCTGGCGCATTTGCGCAAGGCCTCCGACATCGCCCAGAGCGTGAAGCTGCATCAGCGCGTTGCCCAGCGCGGTGGCCTCGTCCGGCCCGGCAAGCACGGGTAGGCCGGTCGCGTCGGCGGTCATGCGGTTGAGCAGATCGTTGTTCGAACCCCCGCCCACGATGTGAACCGATTCAACTTCTTTGCCCGACGCCTCCACAAGCGCGTCGATGGCCGCGCGATAGCTCAGCGCCAGCGATTCGAACACCACCCGGCTGATCTGCGCCGGGGTTTGGGGAAGCTTCTGCCCGGTGCGCGCGCAATAACCGCACACCTTCTTGGGCATGTCGCCGGGGTACAAAAACGGGCCGTCGTCAGGGTCGATCGCGGCGAAGAACGGCTCGGCCCCTTCGGCCAGCGCACACAGCTCGGCAAAGGAAAATGCCTGCCCCTGGGCGCGCCACGCCCTGCGGCATTCCTGGATGATCCACAGCCCCATCACGTTTTTCAGCACGCGCACGCTGCCGAACACCCCCCCCTCGTTGGTGAGGTTGTGGCGGATTTGCGTATCGTTGATCACCGGCTGCGGGCTCTCGATGCCCACCAGCGACCAGGTGCCGCTGGAAATATACGCAAACGGCCCGCTCGCGGGCACCGCCGCCACGGCCGAGGCCGTATCGTGGCTGGCGACCGCGATGAGCGGCACGCGGCCCAGCCCCGCTTCATTGCCGATGGCGCAAAGAAGCTCGCCGCGGTGCGCGCCGGGTTCCTGCACGGCGGGAAACAGCTCGCGCCTGATGGAAAATGCCGAAAGGATCTCGCCCGACCAATCCCGCGTCCTGGGGTCGGTCAGCTGCGACGTAGACGCGTGGGTGTACTCGGCTGCGATGTCTCCCCCGAACAAATACATCAAATAATCCGGCAGCAGCATCAGCCAGCGCGCGGCCTCCATCTGCGCATCGCCCTCTTCCATCGCCGCAAACAACTGGTAGAGCGTGTTAAACTGCATAAACGCAAGCCCGGTATGCCGGGCGATGTCCTGCTTGGGCAGCACGCGATATGCCCGCTCCATCGCGCCGTCGGTGCGCGCGTCGCGGTAGCACACCGGGTTACCGAGCAGGCGGCCGTTTCGATCCAGCAGCGCGTAGTCGACCCCCCAGGTATCGATGCCGATCGCATCCACCCTCTCGCCGCCAAGCCCCTCCTTCATCTGGGAAAACAGCTTGGGCGCATCCCAATGAAGCCGCCCGCGCATGTCGACCGGCGCATTGTCAAAGCGGTGGCGCTGCGAAAGCGCGATCCTCTCCCCGTCGAACTCGGCCTGCATCGCGCGCCCACTGGACGCGCCCAGGTCAAACGCCAGCACGCGGCGCTTTGCCATGAATAAACCCCCTCTTGCCCACAAGGCGGCCCTCAGCGCGCCCAGCTCTTGGGCATAGTCCCCGACAGGGCGCAGGCCATATGGGCGCACTGCTCGCCCTTATCATACGTAAAGTCCTCCGGCAGATCGTCGAAAAAGCCTATGCTTTCCATTTCGCTGCTGGGCAGCGGATCGAACCTAGCGATGTCGGCGAGATATGCCCTGCCATGGTTGGAGCCCGTTTCGTGGTGAAAATCATAATCCCACAGCGCGCTAAGCGCATACTCCGCCGCGCCACTCTCCTCGTAAAGCTCCCTTTCGGCGGCCTCTAGCGGGTCTTCCCCCACCTCGACATGCCCGCCGGGGAATTCCTACGTGCGGCGCTCACTGTGGAAGCACAGCACCCGCTTGCCCTTGTGCCGGGCAAGCACCGACACATAGAAAATGTCGCCAAGCGCCCCTGCGGGATAAAACGTCATGCTGCGCATCCGCGTATCTCCTTTATAGCTGTGAAGGCCGCGCTAAAAAGCGCCGTATACTGTAGCAAGGAAGCGCGGAAGCAGCTCGTAATGCAACCCCGGCTCGCGCTGGATCATGAACAGCGCGATCATGTTCTCGACAGGGTCGATGCAAAAATACGTACCGGCCATGCCGTCCCAACCCCATTCGCCCACCGAGCCGTTCGAGCCAGCAACGTCGTTCTCCAGCCGCACGCGCACGCCCAGCCCATAGCCGTAGCCGCGCAGAAGATCCCAATCGCAGGTAGCACGCTGCGCGGGCGTTAGATGGTTTTGCCGCATCAAATCAACGGTCTTGCGGCTGAGAACTTTGGCCCCGCCCAGCGTCCCGCCGCCGGCTAACATCTGCACAAAGGAAATATAGTCGTCCAGGCTGGAGTACAGCCCGCCGCCGCCCGAATCGATGGCCGGGCGCGCGCACGGGTCCTTGCCGTAGGCGGCGGTGCCTGGGGTGGGCGGCGTAAGCTCGCCGTTCTCTTCGTGGTACAACACGCCAAGCCGCTCGGCCTGCCGAGGGCTTAGATAAAAGCCGGTGTCGCCCATGCCCAGCGGCTCAAAGATGTTTTCCTTCATGTAATCGCCAAGGCGCTTGCCGGTGATCACCTCTAAAACAGCCGCGAGCACGTCGATGGAATAGCCGTACCTCCAGTGCTCGCCCGGATGAAACGCGAGCGGCACCTTGCCCAGAAGGTTCATCATGCCGATGGAATCCGTACCCTCGGGCATGGCCTTTCCCGCCTCGCTCATCGCGCGGGAGGCCGGGTCATCCTGCCCGCCGTAGGGTATGCCGGAAGTCATGGTAAAAAGATCGCGCATCAGCACCGGGCGCTTGGCGTCCACCACGCCCGCCTTGCCCGGCTCGGGCTCGACAAACACCTTTTGATCGCGAAACCCCGGCAAAAACTCGCAAACAGGGTCGTACATGCGAAAGAGCCCGCGCTCGTACAACTGAAGCAGCGCAACGACCGTGGCGGGCTTGGTGGCGGAATACATGCGGTAGATCGTATCATCGCCGATCGGGCGGCGGTTTTCGGCATCGGCCCAGCCCATATACCGCCGATGCAGCGCCTTGCCCCCGCGCGCGACATACGCAGATACGCCCATCACCTTTTTTTCGTGGACGATGCGCCCCAGGAACTCATCGGTATATTCAAATCCTCTGCCGACGATCTGCTTATCCATAGGCCAGCCTCCCATCGTATCGTTGCGATCATTGTACCACTTCGCATCGGGAAATGGTACAATGGACAAAGGCCAGGATCATTCCCAATGAACTTCTTAACGCCCTTCCCGAAAGGAGGCCGCCGCCATGCTTCGCACGCTCGAGGGCCGCGTAGGCTCGGGAAAGACGACGCGGGTGCTCAGGGAAGTTGCGCAGGCGGCAGCCCGGGGCGAGAGGGTGCTGATGATCGTACCCGAGCAACTGACGCTATCGGCGGAGCTCCAGCTCGCCGATGCGCTGAGCGCCCCAGGCTTTTTGCTGGCGGAAGTGCTGTCCCCAACGCGCCTTTTAAGACGCGTAAACGAGGCGGTGGGCGGCTTGGCGGGCCGCGTGATCATCGACGAACAGGGCAGAGCCATGGCGCTGCGCGCGGCGTTGAGCGAGCTTGACGACTCCCTTTCCGTGTTGCGCGGCGCTGGGGGTAAAATGGGGTTTGTGGAGTGGCTGGCGGATGTGCTCACGGAGTTTTCGCAGGGCGATATCGGTTCCACCGAATTGCGCCTCGCGGCCGACGCGCTTAAGGACGGCCCCACCCGCATGAAGCTCTACGATCTTGCCGCGGTAAACGATCGGTATCTCGACACACTCGAGGGCCGCTTTTTGGATACCGCCGAGGCGACGGAGCTCTTCCTTGGCAATGTTAAGCGCGCGGATTTCCTCAGCGGTGCGCGCGTATGGGTGGACGGCTTCGACATCATGCCCCCGCGCACACTTCGGATGATGGTGGGGCTGGCCGTGGCCGCGCGCGAGGTAACCATAGCGCTGACGCTCCCGGAAGGCGATGAGCGGGGTGAAGGGTTGTTTGAGCCGGTGGCGCAGTCCTTTGGGCGCTTAGCCGCATTGGCGCAAGAGGCGGGCATTCCCCTTTCGCGGGAAGCGCTCGCGCGCGAAGCATACCAATCCGCGGAAATCGGCCATCTTGAGCGCGAATGGGATGCGCATCCCGTCGAGGCGTGGTTAGGCGTACCGCGCAGCATCGAATTGGTGGCCGCGCCGACCCCGCGCGAGGAATGCGATCTTGCCGCCGCCGCCATGCTGGCGCTTCATCGCGACGAAGGCGTTTCGTTCGGGGATATGGCCTGCGTGCTGGGCGACGAAGAGAGCTACGCCCCGCTCATGCGCCGCGCGCTTAACGCCAGGGAAATTCCTGCGTTTATCGCGCAGCCGCTTACCGCGGCCTTTCACCCTGCCGCGCGCTGGTGGCTCTGGGCCATGCAGGCCGCGGCGACCGGCATGCGGGGCGGCGAAATGGCGCGCGTGCTGCGCTCGGGCTGGTCGGGCGCGGGCGAGGACGAGGCGGATCAGCTGATGAACCTGCTCTTTACGCACGGCCTTGCCGGGCGCGCATGGGAGCGCCCCCTGGCGGAGGACGCGGCGGTCGATGCCGCGCGGGAAAAGGCGATCGCCCCATTGCTTAGGTACGCCGCGCGGGTGAAGGGCCGGCCTTCGGCGGGCGATATGGCCCGGGCCGCCTATTTGCTGCTGGAGGAAGCCGAAATTTATCCGCGGCTCATGCAAAAAATCGACTCTTGCAATGCGCGCGGCGAGGGCGTACAGGCCGAACAGCACGCGCAGGTTTGGAACCGGATGCTGGATATCCTCGACCAGGCGGTGGAACTGCTTGCGGATAGGGCGATCCCACACGCGGAATTTCTGCTCGCGCTGGAGGCCGGGCTCGAGAGCGCGCAGCTCGCGGCCTTGCCGCCCAGGCCGGATCAGGTCATGGTCACCTCGATATCCCGCGTGAAGGGCTCGGGCATTCAGGCGCTGTTCCTGCTCGGGCTCAACGACGGCGTGTTGCCTTCCGCTCCGGCATCCGAGGGGCTCCTGGGAGGGGATGAACGCGAGGCAATCAACCTCGCCTATCAAAAAATCGGCTCGCCATCGCGGCTAAACGGCGCGACCGAGCGAGATCAGGCTGAGCACTTTTCCGTGTATTGCGCCATCACGCTGCCCACGCGCCGTTTATATCTTTCCTACGCGAGCACGGGGGAAGACGGTGCGGCGATGCGTCCGTCCATCCTGCTCAATCGCGTCAGGGCGATTTTCCCACGGCTTACGGCCACAAGCGCGCCGTCAAGTGCCGAAGAAGGGGGGCTTCCCGCGCTGTGGAAGGCCGCGTCCGCGCTGCGCGAGGGCAGTGCGGACGATGAGCAGCTGGCCGCGTGGCGCTATTTTCTTGCCGCGCCGCAATACCGGAGCGATGTGCTCGCCGCGCGCGACGCGCTCTTACCCGTGCAAGCGCCGACAAACCTTTCCCCCGCTGTCGCCGAAGAGCTGTTCGGCCGGCGCTCCATCGGCGTTACGCGGCTGGAGCGCTTTGCGCTATGTCCGTTCCGCCACTTCGTTCAAAACGGGCTCCGCCCCATGCCGCTGTACGAGCCGGGCCTTCGGCCGTTGGACGTGGGCTCGCTGTACCACGCGGCGTTGGATGCGCTGACCGGCGCAGTCGCGCACGAAGGGGTTGCATGGGAGGCGATCGACGAGGGCTTGCTCGGAGCGCTGCTTGAACGGACGATGGACCCCCTGATTGCGCAGGCGGCGCAAACGCCCGGCTACGAGGGGGGACGCGCGGCCGCGCGCCTTCGCGAAATTCGGCGCACGCTTCACAAAACCGCCCGCGTCGTGGCGTTTCAGCTCAAGGGAAGCTTGTTCGTGCCGATAGGAAAGGAAATTCCCTTCGGGAGAGACATGCCTTACCCCCCGCTTGAACTTACGCTGGATGACGGAGGGAAGATTGAACTCGAAGGGCGCATCGACCGCGTGGATTTTTACCGCCACGGGCGCGACTCCTTGCTGCGGGTGATCGACTACAAGTCCGGCAATGCCAAGCTGGATGTTCAGGCGATCGAGCAGGGGCTGGCGCTTCAGCTTCCGCTGTATGCCGTGGTGGCTGAGCGGGCGCTAGGGGGCGAGACTGCGGGCTTTTTCTACTGTAAGATCGCCGACGCCGTGGCCGAAGCGCCCGATGGCGAGGGAGAGCCGGAAACGCGCCTGTTCGCGCGCGCACACAAGCTCAGCGGCCTGATGCTTGAGGATGGGGGCATCGCGCGGGCGATGGATGCCGAGCTCGACAAAGGAGACAGATTGCCCGCTCGCCTGAAAAAGGACGGCACGTTCTACGCGAACTCAGGCGTGCTTGCGCGCGAGGATCTGCGCGCGCTGCTGCTGGGCGCGCAGAATACTGCCGCTAAGCTTGCCGCGCGCATGCTGGGGGGCGAAGCCGCGCCCGACCCTGCGCACACAGGCGGGGGAACCGCATGTGATACCTGCGAATACGCGGGCATCTGCGGCAAGGGATTTTAGCAAGCCACATATGCGTTATATATCAATAACAAGGAGGATTACCCATATGCAGAAACTGTGCAACCCAGCCCCTTCCAAGGAAGCCGCCGCCCTGTACGACTATCTATGGGAATGCTACGGAAGCAAGGCGCTCACCGGCCAACACACCAAGACCGTAGGGCAGCAGGAGATTTGGCATATTCAGGACGTCACCGGCAAACTGCCGGCCATCTGCGGCTTTGAGATGCTGGGCTATTCGCCCAACGTCAACTATACCGACACCGACGAAGGCGCGATCGGGGAAGTAATGGAGAACGTAAACACCATCGACACCGCCATCGAATGGGCGCAAAAGCACCGCGGCATCGTCACGTACTGCTGGCACTGGTTCTCGCCGATGCGCGGTCATAACAAGAGTTTTTATACTCAGTATACCGACTTTGACATTCGCGCGGCGGTGGAATAGGGCACGCCGGAGCATACCGCCACCATCCGGGATATCGACATCATGGCCGACCTTCTCAAGCGGTTTCGGGATGCGGGCATCCCCATTCTATGGCGGCCGCTGCACGAGGCCGACGGCGCGTGGTTCTGGTGGGGCGCGTACGGCGCGCAGGCCTGTGTAAAGCTGTATCGGCTGATGTACGATAGGTTTGTAAACCTTCATAAGCTTAACAATCTGATTTGGATATGGAACAGCGTAAGCCCCGATTGGTACCCCGGCGACGACTGCGTGGATATCATCAGCCGGGATGTGTATGCCAAGAACGACGGCGCGCTCAAGGCCGAATTCGAAGACGTGAAAAAGCTAAACCCCGACAAAATCGTAGCGCTAGCCGAGTGCGGCATCGCGCCCGATCCTGAAAAGATGAAGGCCAAAGAGGCGATGTGGGCCTGGTACATGGTATGGTGCGGGGGATTCGTAATGGACGACAAGGGCAACTCGAGGGAGCAGCTCAAGGCCATCTACGAAAGCCCGCTCACCGTCGCACTGGACGACCTGCCGTGGAACCGAAAGTAGTTGCCACGCTACCGTCCGCCGACGCGGCCGGGCGCGCGGATTGAAACGGCAAGCGGTAAAAGGCATACTGATCGGCTTCGCGTCGCGCCCCGTCGGGCGCGTGGGTTGCAATAGGGTAAGCGGATCTTCTTCGTCCGGGTAGTCCGCATCCCATCCAAAGAATCCTACATTGCGGGAAGGCGGGCAACATTGGACAGCGCGATGCCGGGCGGCGGCTCTGAGAGTCCCTCGTCCGGCATTGCGCTGTCCAATTCTCTATTTTCCAGCAATATCGCCGTTATTTTTCGTTTTTCTTCGCGCATGCCTCTATCACGTAGTCGTATGTCGCAAGCGCCTCCTCCTCATCCTTGACGCGCAGCGAGAGCGCCAATCCTCTAAGCTCCAGCGCATCAAGCACCGCGTCCAGTTCGTCGCGCGCAAGATCCGCGCCGAAATACAGGCACTTCCCGGCCTTCTGAACGGAGGCGAGCACGTCGAGCTTGTCGAAAATCGGCAGGTCGCCCTCGTCCTTTTGCGCCTGCACCATGTGAAGGCGGCTCACGCTCAGCTGCTGCGGAAACACGTGATAGCTTGTCGGGTGGGTATGCATGCCGTTGTAGTCGAACTGCGCGCACATGCGCTCGTGCAGCGGCACCACGAAATCCCGCATCTGTGCGGGCGTGGTAAGCGCGCACAGGTCTTCCTGAAATTGATTGACGGCGCCGGGCGCCCACAGGCCGTACGGATGCAGCATGCCGCCGGCGATACGTTTGGAATGGCGCAGCGTCAGCTTTACCATATCGACATAGAACCGGTTGATCGCATCGAGCATCGCATACACCGCGTCCGGCTCATCGTAGAACGCGTATACCATCTCTTCCTGCCCGATCAGCGCGCCGTACACATCCAGACAGCCCCGCATCAGGGTTTCGGTAACCGGGTATTCCTCGCCGAAGCGAGCCTCGTATTTTTCAAGAAACTCGCAGTATTTGCGCAGCCACGGGCTTTCTTCCGGCCTAAGCTTCGCGGGGTCTCCCGGGGAGCTTAGGCAGGGCGTAGACACAAACGAATGCTCCATCGCGACCACGCCGCAGCCCAGCAGGCACTCCATCCACGGGATGCCGCCAAAGGGCGAAACACCCCTGAGCATGTCGCGGGGAATGCGACTGCCCGACCGGAACTCCATCTCTACGGCCGTCTGCTCGGCAAAGGCGTCCACGTCCACCATATTGGGCGTAATCGTCAGCCCGTGCTGCATCAGCGCCCGGGATGCGCGCATCTTGTCGTAGGGGAAGCGATCGCCGGTGGTAAATGTCATCAGCGGACGTTTCTGCGGCGCGCGCCGCCAAAATGCGTCGTGCAGCGCAAGCTTTTCCCTGGTCGTATCGTCCATCGGCGCACCTCCTCGTCGCTATAGCTTCATCGTAGCTTTTTTTGTGGCGTGCGGCAAGGGGGGCAAACCCAATCCCTTAGTTTTCAGCGCTTTATCGTTGTTTTGTATCGTGCAAAAACCATCGGTACGTATGATGTACGATACGCGCACACTCAACGACACAAAAATGGGATGCCCAACCTTGCCCGGTTGGGCATCCCGTCATCGCCGCGCAGAAGCGGTTTGGAATTAGCCTATTACGACGCCAACAAGATTCTATCTACGACGAGTTTGCGGAACTCGGGTGTGAGGAGGCAGAAGTAGGCTGTAAAGCCGGTAACGCGCACGACGAGGTCGGGGTAGAGATCGGGGTTTTCGTTGGCGGCGAGGATCTGGTCGGCGTCGATGATGTTAATGTTCAGAAGCGTCGAGCCCTCAAGGCAGATGGCCCTTACGTAGCTTACGATCTTCATCACGGCCTCGTCGCCCCTTGCCATGCCCGGGTCGAGCTCCAGCTGGATGGGCGCGGTGTTTCCGTAGCCCGGCTGCACCGAGCAGATGGCGTTGCTCATCGCCGTCAGCGCTCCATCCTTGCGGAAGCCCGGGTGCGGGTTCGCGCCGTGGTTGATCGGCTCGAAGTCCTTGCGCCCGTTGGGCGTGGCGCCAACCGCCTTGCCCAGGGCGATGGTGTTGGACCACGAGAACCAGCCCGGGATGTACTTGATGTCCCCTACGTCCATGGCGTTTACGTCCTGGGTAAATGCCCTGGAGATGCGCACGGCCCATCGGTCCGCCGCCGTGCCGCCCCCGCCGTAGCGGCTGGATGCCTTGAGCATCATGCGAATGTACTCGCCCCGCGCGCCTTCGTAGTTTTCGCACAAAGCCTCATACATCTCTTCCCACGTCAGCCGCTTCTCTTTCTCGATCCGCTGCTCCAGCGCGCCGAACGAATCCGACACCGTGGCGATCCCCGTGCCGTCGATGCACATGTTGTAGTACATGGCTCCGCCGTCCACCATGTCAAGGCCCTTTTCCACCGGCCCGTGGCTGATCAGGTTCAGCATCAGCTCCGGCTCGTTGTGAACCTGGTTCTTCAGGTGGAACCGGATCCCCTCCGCCGTCACTTCCACCGCGCGCCGCGCGTGCTTCGCGTACAGCTCCCACAGCCGCTCCGTGCTCCTTTCGCCGCCCGATTGCATCATCTCGTCCAGCGCCACCCGAAACACCTTGGCGTTGTTCACCTTCACGCAGTCGTTGAGCGTGTACTCAAGCCCCGGAAGGCTCATCCAATGGCAGCCTACCGCCACCCGCCTAACCGCAAGCTCACGCGAGTAGCCCTTGCGCATGAACCCTTCGCTCAGCGCCGTGTCCCCCGAAAAGCGCGGCCAGCCGTTCTTGTTCTTGAACAGGTACTCCACGCTCTTCTTGAGAAACTCCATGTCCATCCCCTCGTGCACCCGCACCGTGATGTTGCACGAGGAGTCCAGCCAGTCCGCCGCTTCCAGCACAAGGTACGAAAACTCCGTCACCATGTCCCGGCCGTCCGCGGTCACACCGCCCACCTGGTAGTAGTGCGGGTCGTTCAGCAGAAGGCACGCCACGTAGTACTTCGCCTCGTCCCGCGTGATCCGCCCCGCCGCCACATCCGCCTCGTAGTACGGCCTGAGCAGTTCGTCCAGCTGCCCGCCCGCGCCGTCTCTATTGTATTCCCGCGATGCCATGTTAAACCAGCACATCCACTCGCACACTTCCCTCAGCGTGCGCGGGGCCCCCTCCACCAGGTGCGACGTGCTCTTTCTCATCTGCTTAAGGTTCTCTTTCAGCACAGGGTGCTTCTCCGCCAAGAGCGCGGAGTCGATCCCTTCCACCGTCCGCTTCATCCACTGCTGTATGCCCCGGATCGTCATCTCTTCCGCGTCGTAAAACTCCGCCTTGTCGGGGTTCTTTACGCGGTATTCCTCAAGCTTCTTGAGCAGCCCGCCCCAGCCGAGCGCGAGCCCGATCTCGTAATCCCCGCCAAAGTGCGCGTCCGCCCCGATCCCCGACACGATGCCGTACTTTTCCTGCTCGGGCTTAAGGTAGTCATACGAATAATCCGGGTTGAACGTCCGCCCGCCCCGAAGCCACGTCAGGCAGTTCATCCAACGGTTCGGAAACGCGTCCACCGGATCGATGAACACAGGGTGTTCCGCCATCAGCTTGTAGAAGTTCTTGCTGTAGCCGTCGTACCCATAGTACTGCCCGTTTTCGTGGTTGGAATAGTTCTCAAAGCTGAACCCCTCGGGCGGCACCACCGCGCCGTAGTCGTCCCCATCCGCAAACGGGCGGTAACCCGCCTTATCCCTCGTGTCCTCAATCTTGCGCTCCCGTAGGATCGCCAGCCGATCCCGGTACTCCATCGGCGCTTCCGCCGCTACCTTGCCGATCCGCTCTCTCATGCCTCTTCCTCCTTATCCGACCCGCACCGCGATCCCCGCGCCTTCCGCCGCCCGCCGAAGCCCTTCCATTGCCTCGTTCGCCAGCGGCCGCGCGGCCCCGTGCGCGTTCTTTGCCCCCAAACCCTCGTACTTGGACGCGCCCAAAGGGTTGTAGTTGAGCAGCTCATAATACATGAGCCCTTCCCGGTTTTCCGACACAAACCGCGCGATCGCCGCGATGTCCTCCGCGTTGTCGTTCACCCCCGGAATCACCGGCGTGCGCAGGATGTACGCCACCCCGGCCTTGGCAAGCTTCCTCACGTTTTTAAGAATCTGCTCGTTCCCGATCCCCGTATGGCGCCTGTGCTTTTCACTATCCATCATCTTCACATCCGCCATCACCAAATCGATGTCCGGCAAAAGCTTCTCAAGCCGCTCCCACTCGTACGCAAGGTTCGTCTCGATCGCCGCCTGAATCCCCTCCGACCTTAACAGCGTAAGAATCTCCCCCGCGAACTGAGCCTGCATCAGCGCCTCGCCGCCCGACAGCGTCACCCCGCCGCCCGACGTCTTATAATACGTCGCGTCTTTAACAACCTGCTCCATCACCTGCGCGGCGCTCATCTCCATCCCCGCCACCGTCAGCGCCCCCGCAAAGCACACATCCGCGCTTTCAAGCAAAAGCTCCCCGCGCCCGGGCGGCAGCCCCTTCGCCATCCTTGCGGCCTCAAAACCCACGCACGCGCCGCAACCCACGCAGCGACCGCCGTACACCATAAGCTCCGGCTCCACCTTCAACGTCTCCGGGTTGTGGCACCAATCGCAGCTCATGTTGCACCCCTTGAAAAATACCGTCGTCCGGATTCCCGGACCATCGTTTAGCGAAAATCGCTGTATGTCGCTTATCATCCCCATAGGGTATTCACCTCAAACCAAAGTATATCGCATCGTAAATATGCAAACAACACACATTGTGTAAATTCAAATTTCACACAAAGAATACCAATTGACTCCGTAAGAACTCAGGCTTGTAACCCATGCGAAAAAAGGGTATACTGATGAGCAGTTCCGGTTTGCGTCGCCCGCAAACCGGCGCCTATAGAAGAACCGGGCCCCGTGCAACGAGACGCCGTGAACCCTGTCAGGACCGGAAGGTAGCAGCAGTAAGCGGATGTTCTCGTGTGCCGCGGATCAGTCTGGCCGTCTGTAGACGCCGGTTTGCGGGCGGCTTTTTGTTGTCGACAATCCATGATTTCGTTATGTAACTTTGCATATTTAGCGAATTGCCACTTCTTTTGTCGAAAAATAGATGTCGATTATGCGAAAGGATGACAAAAAAACCGCATATATGTATAGTGAAGTCAGAATTTATTCCCCGGGACATGCGGCATCATGAATATAAAGGGTGCAAAAGAAAGGGTGGGCAATGTGACGAGCGATGAACTGGCGATGGATTATGTATTGCACGATCTGCGCGTGCAGGCTCAGCTCTTGCTCGGCGATGCGGATTGGATCGTCGATTCGGCGGACGGCGGGAGCGTGGTGGCCGGCGGACGGGACGTAACCGAATGCGTGCTCGCCATACGGGAGAGCGCGCAAATAGCCTGCAATCTCTACAGCGCCCTGCTCGCCGACGGCAGGGAAGAAGACGCCCCTTGCGCGATCGCGCCCTTGGCCGAGCGCGTGCTCTCATCGGTTCGCCCCGCCGCCCAGGCGCGCGGCAAGCGCTGCGAGTGCGACATTCTCGGCGAGCCGGTCGCCTCCGGGTCCGAAACGCTCATCGAGAGGATACTCTACAATTTACTGTCCAATGCCATACGTCATGCCCCCGAGGGGACGTACGTCCGCCTGAAGACGTACGCAGCCGGCGACGACGTCTGCCTGGAAGTCGCCGACGGAGGCCCCGGCCTTGGCGAGCGCGAGATGCGCCTGCTGACGGGCGCAGAGCCAAGCGGCAAAGACCTGGGGCTGGGGCTGGGCATCGTAAAGTCGTTCGTAGGGCGAATGGGCGGAAACATCGAGGCATCCTGCGGCGCATCCGGCAGCGCAGTGCGCGTATTTTTGCCCGCGGCGCGGCAACCTGCCTACCAAGGCCCTCGTTATTGAAAGGGGTACAAAACAACAAACATGTACCTTGGAACTGTCGAACCTGACGCGCGTGCAAAGGACAAAAACGGCGCACTCTGCCTGCATGGCGTTGGCGGTCGATATGTTCTAATCCCGCGGATGGGAAAACCTGCCGCGCGGACAGGCTATAGTCGATGAGTTTCAAACAGGCGTTAAGCCTTTGGAGTTGCTCGACTATATGAAGGGAAGGGGCCGTTTTCATGCGGCGCTGGCTATGGCTTGCCGTTGTTTTCATCATGCTCGCCTGCGTATTGGCAGGCTGCAAAAAAGAACCCAAGAATTATACCCTGGGCATATGCCTTCCCCCCGTGAGCGATAGCTGGCAGGGAAGCCTGTTGCCGCCTGCGCGCGAGGCCGCGGAAGCATGGGGAGGCAATTTTGTCGTGACGATCGCGCCGGAAATCCCCGGCAGCCTGATGGCGGCGGTGGACGAGCTGATCGCCGAAAAGGTGGATATCGTCGTCATGTACGCGTACGACGCCGCGGAGGGCGAAAGGGCGGCCGCGAAACTCGTCGAAGCGAAAATACCGCTCGTGCTGGTGGGCAACGCGATCGACGGCGAGAACTATGCCGCCCTCGTGTGCGCCGATAACCTCTCCGTAGGCCGCATGGCGGGAGAGTATATTGCTCAAAGGCTAAACGGCGCGGGAAAAATTTTCGTATTGGAAGGCGTGCCGGGCGAGACGACCGATCTTCGCAATCAAGGCTTTGGCGAAGCGATCGCCGGGTATCCCGGGCTTGCAATCGTGGCGAGCGACAATTGCGGCAACCTCGCCGACGTCGCGGCGACGAATGTTAAGCTTCGCATGGCGCAGGACGACGGCATCGACGCCATTTTCGCGCATAGCGACGAGATGGCGCTGGGCGCGATCGAACCGCTGGAGGAGATCTATGCGCAGGTGCAGGCGGTAGTCGGCATCGGCGGCAGCAAAACGGTCATCGCGAGCATCGCAAAAAACCATCGCTACTTAAAACTGACGTTCGCGTACCCCGAATCGGCGTCCGCAAAGGCCGTCGAAACGGCGATATCGCTGCTGGAGGGTGAAAAGCCGCCGGAGGACAAGCATGTGCTGATCAAGCTTACGCCGGTCGACCCTAAAAATGCGCAGGAGCTCTACGATGAGAATGCGCTGTATTAGCGCGGGCGCGCTCGCGTACGTCGCGTTGATCGCGCTCCTTTGCGGATGCGGCGAAGCGCAAGGGGCGCGTATCCGCCCCGTGGAGACGACTACTTACGCAAAGGAGGTCTCCCCCGCCTTGGCCATGCCATCCATCGCGCCCACAACGATATCTTCCGTCGCCGCACCCTTACCCACCTCCTCTCCCCGCCCCGCGCCGGAAGGAGACGGGGTGCTCATTCGCGTATACAAGGCCGATCGCGAACTGGAGCTTTGGGAAAACGGAATGCTTTCGCACGCCTGCTCCATCGGGCTGGGCTTCGGCCCGGAGGGGCATAAATATGCCGAAGGAGACGGGCGCACCCCGGAGGGCGCTTACTATGTATGCATCCGCAACGATCAGAGCCGCTACTATCTCTCGCTGGGCGTCAGCTACCCCGGCGCGCAGGACGCACAAAATGCATGGAACGAGCAAAGAATTACCAAGGAGCAGTGCGACGCGATCGTAGAGGCGATCGAGGGTGGAAGACGGCCGCCGTGGGACACGCCGCTGGGCGGGGAAATCATGATCCACGGCCACGGCGGAAGCAGCGATTGGACGGCGGGCTGCATCGCGGTGGACGACTCTGATATGGATGTTCTGTGGGATAAGGCCGCCATCGGCACGGCTATCGAAATATACCCGTAAATGTGGTGCTATTCGTCAAAGATGCTCAAAGAACCAACAGACAAGGAGCGTTTTCAGAGTTAAATACATTACTTACAAGAAGGGCCGAAGATATATGAGCTCGATTCCAATTCAAAATGCATCGACCGAAGATGCAAACTACGTCGATCATCAGATTATTCACTTTAACAATACAATGGTTCCTTTCCAACAAGAGCCACCTTTTTTATCCATAAACCGGTGCATGAAAGAGGGTAACGAACTTATTGCGGGTATCTTAGCGCAAGTATATTGCTGGAACATCTTATATATCGATGTTCTATGGGTTAAAGCTGATCATCGGAATAAGGGCTATGCGACGGCGCTCGTGAATGATGTCGAAAAGAAAGCGCGAGAAATGAATTGCCGGATTTGCCATTTGGATACTTTTGATTTTCAAGCAAAGGGGCTGTATGAAAAGCTCGGATATTCAGTATTCGGCATTTTAGAAGATTGTCCCGAGGGGCATAGCCGCTATTACATGTCGAAAAGCTTATGTGAACTCATCGTATCTTCATGACAACCATGCGCACACTGAAAAATGATGAGAGTTTACCTCATCGTTTTTTATGTTAAGGAACTCCTCCTGTGGGTTCTTATTTCTCAACCTTCGAATCTCAAGCCCGCGAGCATCGCGCACAGATACCGAAACATTTGGGGTTCGGCGAGCACCGCGGCCTCGGGCTCGTACGTCTGCACCACGGCCAGCCTGTATCCCGCGGCGACCTTCATCGCCAGCAGGCGGCGCACGCTGCCCTCGTCGTGTTCCATCACGACAAATTCTCCGGGATAGGCGATTGCCCCGAGCGAGGGGTCCAGCGAAAAGCCGTACATCTCGTTCCACGTTTCGCCAAGGTCGTGCCGCGCGGTAATAAAATAGCCGCGTTCCTCGCTGTCGGCGATCATGGCGCCGAGCGCATCGTCGGCGCTTGCAAAACTTCCGTACACGGTGATGCCCTCGCCGGTATCCAGCATCTGCTGGCGGCTTGGCAGGATGCGATTTTCTTCAAGGATAAAGCGGTCAAAGGATTTTTCGTTAAGCCCCGTCAGCAAATACAGCGAAAAATCCTCGCCGCGAGCAAGCTCCGCGCGGGTCTCCACTTGCACGCCGGAAGAATGCTCAAACGCGACGCGGCAGGCATCGGGCCACTCATCCTTAGGCAGTTGCAATACTTGCGAAAAGGGAGTAAGCGCCGGATCGGCCGACGGAAGATCGGGCGTTGGCGTCGCCTCGAAGGAGGGGGACGGCGTAAGCGTAGGCGTGGCCGAGGGCGACGGCGAAGCAGCCTGCGGGGCATTTCCGGAACAACCCGCCGCAAGAAGTGCGGCAAGCGCGAAAACGAGGATCGAAGTTATATATCGCTTCATCATGGCTAAACTGTATCATACAAAGGGAGCTGCGACAACCCTGCGCCCTGCAGCCCGGGGCAATCCGCAAAGCCCGGTTTTCACGCCCGCCACAATATGATATACTATCGTGAGAAATGCCGAAAAGAGGGATGTAAATGCCCGGTTACGATAGAAGCGACCGCTACAACGAGGAGATCAAGCGCGGCCTTACTGAAATTTTACAGCACGAAGTGAAGGATCCGCGCGTGCCGGAGCTTTTGTCGGTTACCCGCGTGGAAGCTGCGCGGGATCTGAGCTCCGCAAAAATCTACGTGAGCGCGATGATCGACGAAACGCAGGCCAAGGCGATGCTCAAGTTCTTCAAGGATGCCTCCGGCTACCTGCGCCACGAGCTGGGCCGCCGCGTGCTGCTCAGGGCGATCCCCGAGCTGCAGTTCATCTGGGATCGGAACATCGAATACGGCGTACACATCGCCGGCGTTCTGCGCTCCATCGAGGGCGGGCAAGACGACCCGGAGGACGGCGATGCTTAGCCGACTGATCGCCGAAAAAATAAAGAATGCCGGACGGGTTGCGCTCATCGCCCATGTGTCGCCCGACGGCGACACGCTGGGTTCGACCCTCGCGCTTTCGCTGGCGCTGGACAAGCTTGCCGTCGAAAACGACGTGTACTGCGAGGACGAGGTGCCCCACACCTACGCGATGCTGCCCGGCAAGGAAAAGGTTATGCGCCCCCGGGGCGACGAACCCTCCTATCCGTTGGCGGTTTCGCTGGATGTGAGCGATTTTCACAGGCTGGGCGTATGCGCGCGCATCTTTACCGAGGCGAGCGAGAGCATCGTGGTGGATCATCATATGACCAACACGGGCTTTGGGCGCCACAACCTGATTCTGGATCGTTCCGCCACGGCGGAGATCGCTCTTTCGTTAATCGACCTGATCGGCGTTTCGCTGGATCGGGATATTGCCGTGTGCCTTTTCATCGCGCTGTCCACCGATACGGGCAACTTCAACTACCCCAACACCACCGGCGACGCGCTGCGCACTGCCGCAAGGCTCGTGGACACGGGCATCGACGTCGCCTCCATCACCAAGGCGGTGTACCGCATGCGCACGCCGGGAAAGACCAAGCTGATCGGCAGGGCGGTTTCCGGAATGAGTTTTGAGCTGGACGGGCGCATCGCCGTGATGCAGCTGACCCTCGAGGACTACCTCTCCTGCGGCGCGAACGATGCCGAAACCGAGGGCCTCGTCAACTACGGCATCGAATGCGAAGGCATAGATGTTTCTATCATGGCCCGCGAAACGGAAAACGGCGTCAAGTTTTCGCTTCGCTCTTGGGGCGACCCGGATGTGGGCACGCTGGCCGGCGCTCTGGGCGGCGGCGGCCACGTCACCGCCTCGGGCGTAACCTTGCCCGGCCCGCTAAAGGCCGCGGTCGCCACCGTGCTCGGGGCGGTCAAGCGGGCGCTCGGCGCATGACCATCAGCGGCTTTGCCAATATTAACAAGCCCGCGTCGCTCACTTCCTCCGATGTCGTCGTAAGGGTGCGCAGGTGCCTTCCGAGGGGAACGAAGGTCGGCCACATGGGCACGCTCGATCCGATGGCCATGGGCGTTTTGCCCATAGGCATAGGCAAGGCAACGCGGCTGTTTGACTTTGTAATCGACAAAGGCAAGGAATATATCGCCGAAATGCGACTGGGAGTCACGACCGACACGCAAGATTCTACCGGCTCCATCCTCTCTCAGCGACCCGCATACGTGAGCCGTGCGGCCCTCGAAGCCGCGGCGAGCGCGTTCCTGGGAGACATTATGCAAATACCGCCCGCGTATTCGGCGGTAAAGAAGGATGGAAAGCGCCTTTACCAAATTGCCCGCGAGGGCGGCGATGCCTCTGCCGAGCCGCGGCGAGCGCACATCGACGCGATCGATCTTTTATCGTTTTCAGGCGAAACCGCGCTTTTGCGCGTCGCATGCGGGCGGGGCACCTATATCCGCACATTGATTCACGATTTGGGCGAGGCGGTGGGCTGCGGCGCGCACATGGCCTTTCTCGCGCGCACGCGCACGGGGCCTTTCCGCATCGCGGAGGCCCTATCCCCCGATACATTCCGCGAGCTCGTCGAATCTAGCAAAGCGCCGCTCGTGCCCATGGATGCGCCGCTTATGCACCTGCCGGCACTGTACCTGAGTGACACACAGCGCCCGGATGTGCGCAACGGCAGGGCGCTTCATGCCGCCCTGATGCCCGGACTTATGGAAGGGGCCGCATGCCGCGCATACCTCAAGGGCGCATTCGCGGGAATCTTACAAAGAGAAGGCGGCCTTTTGCGGTGGAAGGCCATGTTGCTGGAGGATGAAGCATGAGACTGTTTACCGGAAGCGTGCTGCCATTGATCGATCAGTGTGTCGTGGCGCTGGGCATGTTCGACGGATGCCACAACGGCCACCTGAGGGTGCTTAGGTGCGCCGCGGAGCGCGCAAGAGAGATGGGCTGCCCGTGCCTGGTTTGGACGTACGCTTCCCATCCTATGGCGCTGCTCGCCCCCGAGCGCGCGCCGCTTCCGTTGCAAAGCGTATCCCAGCGCCTAAGCTCGCTGGAGGCCGCCGGGGTGGATGCAGTGGCGCTTCGGCCCTTCACGCGCGCCGAGGCGGCGGTCGAGCCGGAGGTCTTCCTCCGCCGGTTGCACGAAAGGATGGGCATGCGGGCCATCGCGCTAGGGCGCAGCAATACCTTTGGCAAAAACGCCAAGGGCACCCCCGTCCTGCTTCAGGACGAAGGACAAAAGCGCGGCTTCCTTGTGGATATTGTAGATACGTTGCGCTTTGGAACGGAAAATGTAACATCCACAGCGGTTCGCAAGCATCTGGAAGAGGGCAACATGCGCGTTGCCGCGGCGATGCTCGGCCGGTGCTACGCGCTCGAGGGCGCCATCGTACCCGGCCGGAAACTGGGCAGAGAAATCGGCTTCCCCACCATCAACGTGGCGTTGCCGGAGCGCAGGTTGATCCCCAAACGCGGCGTATATGCGGGTTGGGCCGACGTGGCCGGAGGGCGCTACCCTTGCGTACTCAACCTGGGCATCAAGCCGACAGTCGGCGGGCAGACGCTCTCGTTGGAGGCGTTTTTGCTGGATTTCGAGGGAAATCTTTACGGCAAACAAGCCAGTGTAAGCTTTTTCCAATACATACGCGCGGAAAGGCGATTTTCCAACGTCGATCAGCTGGTGGAAGCCATCCGGCGGGATGCCGCAAAGGCGAAGAGTATTTTGCAGGTATAGATAACACCTATAGGTTTCCGCTCGCACCTTTCCAGTCGATCAAGAGATCATAGCACTGCGTGTTGAAGCGAAGCACGCAATAAGCAGGGTCGTCGACCCCAGAAAAATGCTCTTCAAGCCCCTGGTACCACATCTCTTTTTTCACCTGGGGATCCGTCAGTACCTCAATCGTCCCGACCAGCGTGATGTTATATTCTGCGGAGTTTATGCAAACGCTTGCGCGGTCGCATTTGCGGATTCTATCCGTCTTGCCCGGGCCGAGTCCGATGCAGAAGGTAAGCCAGCGGATGCCGTCCGCCTTTGAAACGGATATGGTGGACGCCGTGAGGTATCCGTCCAGGTCGATCAATGCGATGGTGCAAAACCCGTCATTTCCGGTGCCGGCCTTTTTTTCGATGATTTTCACTGCTCTGGCGACGACTTCTTCGTTCATATTTCGCCCTCCTTTATGTATAGTCACCCAACCTCAAAACCAGATCATGCGAGCGAACCTTTTCCCGCATGGCGGCGTCGAGCTTCAGTCAGCGTAGCTGCCGGCTACGCTTCCTTCCGCCTCCTTGCCCTGCGAAAAAATCTCTCGCTCGTCTACACTGCTTTTGAAGTTGGGCGACTATAGTAGCGCGAGTATACCGTATCAAACAGGACAGGCAGCTGTCCCCTTTGCCCTGTTATGCTATAAAAAAACAGCAAAGGGGGTAGAAATATGATCGAATCACGATGCGGCATATGCTGCACGCAATGCAACGCCAAGGAAAGCTATGGCGTGGATTGTCCGGGCTGCGTCAACATCGCAAAACCTTTTTGGGGGAATTGCTCGGTAAAATCTTGCTGTGAGGGCAAGGGGCTCAGCCATTGCGGCGAATGTGCGGATTTCGCGTGCGAACTGCTCAAGAGTTTTTCGTACGCCACTGACGGACATGGCGATGACGGCGAGAGGATCAGGCAATGCGAAAAATGGAGGCGGGCTATGTAGCCCGCCTCAGCGTGCTGACAAACTGTGGTTTGTCAGCACGACATGCAAGTCCTTGAACTGACTTCGTCATTTCCGGCCGGACTTGCATACCAGTCGGTATGAGCCTGCGCGCGCACAGGTCGCGCTCCG
>JAVBNW010000026.1:0-20331 GCA_031551255.1 Eubacteriales bacterium
AAAATCGCCTCGGCTCGTCGGGGCGCACTGTGCTCTGAACCACCACCAAGCTACGGCATGGCGGCGGTTCTGGCGCTTCGTGAAACCTCCTCTTCCTAAAGAAACTGAGGTTTCTTTAGGCTTAAGAAAAACGAGGAACGCAGCCCCGCTTCTTGCTTCGTCGTTCTTTTTGCTCCTTAAAACCGCCACAGCGGTTTTGAGGAAGAGGAGGTTTCACGCAGCGGCAGTTCCCCGCAACATCGCAATGTTGTGGGGAATAGAGCGCAGTGCAAACCGACGACGCGAGCGACACGCAGTCCGCGACGACGAGTTGGCCTTTTCCCTTGGGCGGGTATACAATAAAGGCGATCCTCGAAAGACGCGTCGGGAGGTGTTCTATGAATTTTCAAGCCATGTTGGATGCCCAGCGAAGCTTCATGCTATCGGGGCAAACGCGCGATGTTGGGTTTCGCAAACAGGCGCTACGTAGGCTTCTCGCCTCTTTGCAGGAGCGCGAGAATGCGCTGTTGCATGCGCTCATCCTAGACCTTGGGAAGGCCGGCTTCGAAGGGTATGCGACCGAGCTTTCCGTCGTCAAAGAAGAAATCCTCTTTGCCCTTAGACGCCTTGGCGCGTGGGCAAGGCCGAGGAAGGCGGCGATGCCCGCTGCGCACTTTCCATCGCACGCGCACATCGCGCCGGAGCCCAAGGGATGCGTGCTGATCTTCTCGCCGTGGAACTATCCTCTCCAGTTGGCTCTTGTGCCGCTGGTGGCGGCCATTGCGGCGGGGAACTGTGCGATGCTCAAGCCCTCTCGCCACAGCGCCGCAACCTCGCGCGAACTTTGCGCCCTGATCGCGGCATGCTTTCCCCCGGAATATATCCTTGCCGCAGAGGGCGGGGAGAGCGCCAACGAAGAACTTTTGTCTCTGCATTTTGACCATATCTTCTTCACCGGCAGCCCGCGCGTGGGAAGGATCGTGATGGCGGCGGCCGCGCAAAACCTAACGCCCGTAACGCTGGAGCTGGGCGGCAAAAGCCCGGTGATCGTCGATGAATCGGCCGATATCTCGGTAGCCGCGCGCCGCATAGCGTGGGGAAAGGCCCTCAACGCCGGACAAACGTGCGTCGCGCCGGACTACCTTCTGGTTCACGAGGGCGTGAAGGATCAGCTGTGCGAGGACATCACAAAAAGCTGGAAAGAATTCTTCGGCGACAATCCCCTTGCGTCGCCGGATCTTGCGCGCATCGTCAGCCGACGGCATTACAACCGGCTCAAGGCGCTCTTGGAAGATGGACGAGCCCTTTGCGGAGGATCGTGCGGCGACGATGCGCTGCGCATCGCGCCTACGTTGCTCGCAAATATCCGCGAGGACAGCGCGCTTTTGTCGGAAGAAATTTTCGGGCCGATCCTACCGGTCATCCCATTTCGCAATACCCAGGAGGCTCTCGCTATCGTGCGCGGCTATCCTACCCCGCTCGCACTCTACCTCTTTGCCCGCGACCGCGCGCTTGAACGGCACATCCTCAGCGCCTTGCCCTTTGGCGGAGGGTGCGTAAACGACGTCGTCATCCACCTGGCCAACCCAAGGCTCCCCTTTGGCGGGCTAGGCGAGAGCGGCATGGGCGCGTACCACGGCAAGTGGGGCTTCGATGCGCTTTCACACTATAAGGCGATCGTAAAAAAACACAGCCGGATCGACATCCGGCTGCGCTATCCGCCTTATAAAGACAAGCTTGCGCTGCTCAAGCGGCTCATACCATAGCCTACCCCGCGCGCCTTTTCTTGCCGCTCCTGCGCTTGCGCATGTTGTTCTCATTGAGCGTGCGCAAAAACTTGGCAAAGCGGTTCGGCCCCATCAGGTAGCCCACGGTAACCGCCGCAGGAAACACGAACGAGAGCGGCAGGTAAATCCACGTCGCGGCGACATCTTCGGAAAACAGAGTGATGTACGGCCACAGCATTAGGCGCATCACCGGCGTCTGCCACATATCGTATTGCCAGCCAAGCGCCGGGGCGATGAGCATATACAGCGCCAGGAGGATGACCGGGCTCATGGCGATTAAAGAGGCGACAAGCCCCTTCCACCAGCGGTAATAGCGCTGTTTCTCGGCAGGGGTCGGCTCTTCGCCGCGCTCCTGCTGCCGCTGCCTCATCCTGCGCTCGTGCGCGGAATCCGCCTCGCCGCGCGAGCCCCCTTCAAAAAAGCCGATGCCCGCTAGCGCCACAAAAAATATGGCGAACGCAAGATAGCGCACAAACGTGGTTTCCGACACCAGCGCTCCTGAAAACATAAATGCCAAGGCGACGGCGAGCCCATACAGCCCCAGGCACATAAGCGCGAATTTCAACGTGTCCTTCACAGTAGCCCTCCTAGCACGGTAAGATTCCCTTTTCGGTGATCAGGAAGTTCATGCGTATATCATACCGTTCCGCGGGCAGGCTGTCCACCACCTGAAAAGAAAAACATAGCGCTGCTTTTACAAGCGCGCGCCGGGCGAGGTAGCGATCGTAGTATCCGCCGCCAAACCCCAACCTGTCTCCCGCCCGGGTGACGGCCACCGCCGGCACAAGCGCCAGATCCAACGCGTCGCGCGGCACGGCCGGGGCAGCCTTAGGCGGCTCCATCGCGCCCGCGCGCCCGCGCACAAGCGCATCCCCGGAGCGGTAAAGCGCCGCCTCCATCGCGCCCGGCCCGAGCACGCGCGGAAGGCACACGGTCTTTCCATCCCGCATCATGCGCGCGATCAGCGCATGGGTATCCGCCTCGCCGCGCATGGACGCGTAGACAAACACCGCCTTAGCATCCCGATATACCCGCCACGCCGTCACGTGGGCCGCGACCGCCGCGGAAAGCTCCTCGCGCCGTCTTTCATCCATTGCGCTGCGCCTCTTGAGCATCGCGGCGCGCAGCGCGGCCTTGTCCGTCATACTACCACGCGCCTGACGCGCTTGGACGGCCGTAGTATCGCCTCATAGGCGATGGTATCGCACCATAGCGCCCAATCCTCGGCGGTAACGCGATCCTCGCCCTGTTCGCCCAGCAGCACCGCTTCGTCTCCGGCGCAAGCGCCGGGAATATCCGTCACATCCAGCATGCACAGGTCCATGCACACCCGACCGACTACCGGCGCGCGCAGGCCGCGCACGAGCGCAAAGCCCCGGTTGCCGATGGAACGCGCATAGCCGTCGCCATAGCCGACCGGCAGCGTGGCAATCACAGAGTCGCGATCGGAACGCCACGTGCGCCCATAGCTGACGCTTTCCCCCGCGGGCACCCTTTGCATCTGCACGATGGAGGTAATAAAACTCATCGCGGGGCAAAGCGGCAAATCCGTTCCGCACGGGGGATAGCCGTATAGCGCCACGCCGCAGCGCACCATATCCAACGCCGTTTCGGGGTGGCGAAGCGCCGTTCCGCTGCTGGCCATATGCCTTTCCAGCGGACCTAGCGCCTTTTGCGCGGCCTCGGCAGCTGGAAGAAACCGCTTAAACTGCTCCTTTACAAACGCGTCGTCCGAGGTTTCGGCAAAGTGGGAAAAGATCCCCTCTACCTTCACGCCGGGCATGCTTACAAGCTCTTCCAGTAGCGCCGGAAGCTCCTTAGGCAAGATGCCCAACCTGCGCATGCCGGTCTCCATCTGAATATGCGCGCGCACAGGCCTGCCGAGCTTCTTAGCCGCGCGGGCGAACCACACAAGCGACTGACGCGTGTAGATCGCCTGCACAAGGTCGTATCGCGCGGCCTCCAGCGCCCCCTCCTCGGATGTGGAATCCAGCGCGAGTATCCGCGCGGATACGCCGTTTTCGCGCAACTGCGCCCCCTCTTCGGGCAACGCGACCCCCAGGGAAGCCGCCCCTCCAGCCAGAGCCGCGCGCGCGGCGGGCACGATGCCGTGTCCGTAGCCGTCGGCCTTGACCACCGCCATCAACTCTACCCCCGGCAAGCATCCCGCCAGCAGCTCTGCGTTTTTTTCGATGGCTGCCGTGTCGATGATGATGCGCGTATCCCTGGATGATGCCAACGATCTTCCTCCTTGTGCCCTCGCAACCGGTCATTTTTGCAGAAATCCTATAGAAACGCCGGAAGTCCTCACCGAACTTTCCGGCGCCCTTCGCTTTTGCGGCCTATGTGCTTAGGGATTGGTATCCCGAGGCGTTATGCAGTGGCGACTTCCCCTTGCGTAAGCAGCCTTACGCCGTACTCCCCGAGCACTGCGAGCGCCTTGTCCGGCGCGTTCACGCGGAAGATAATCACCGCGTTTTCCTGCACGGTACGCACGAACGAATACAGGTATTCGATGCTGACGTCGGCATCCTGCAGCATGTGTAAAACGTCGCTCAAACCGCCGGGCCTGTCGGGCACGGCCACCGCGAGCACATCGGTCAGGCTCACCGCGTAGCCGGCCTCCTTGATCGCCTCGTACGCCTTTTCCGTATCGCTGACGATCGCGCGCAGGATGCCGAAATTGGTCGTGTCGGCGATGGACAGCGCGATCAGATCGATGTCCGCGTCGCCCAGCAGCCGGGTAAACTCCGCCAGCTTTCCGTGCCTGTTCTCTATGAAGACCGAGATCTGCTTGATGAACATCCCGATGCCTCCTTCTTTATTTTATGCCTTTTGCCTTCGTTTTACACCTAGTCGTATAGTTTGCGCCGGTCGAGGATGCGCTTGGCCTTGCCTTCGCTGCGCTCGATGGACTTGGGGCCGACGAGCTTGAGCGACACCGAGATGCCCAGCGCCGATTCGATCTTCGAGCGCAGCCTGCGGCTCAAATCCTCTACCACGCGCACCTCGTCGGAAACCAGGTTCGGGGCCATCTCCACCTGCACCTCCATGGTGTCCAGGTTGTTGACCCTATCCACCACCAGCAGGTAGTGCGGAGAAACGCCCTCCATGTTGGCCAACACCGCCTCCACCTGCGTGGGAAACACGTTCACGCCCCTGATGATCAGCATGTCGTCGGTGCGGCCCATGAGGCGCGCGATGCGCCTATGGGTGCGGCCGCAGGGGCATTCGCCGGGTAGAATGCGCGTAAGATCCCGCGTGCGGTAGCGAAGGGTCGGCATGCCCTCCGTGGTGATGGTGGTGATCACCAGCTCGCCGGTTTCGCCGTCGGGCAGCACCTTGCCGGTCTCCGGGTCGATGATTTCGGGGATGAAATGATCCTCCCAGATGTGCAGGCCGGATCTGCCCTCCACGCACTCCATCGCGACCCCCGGCCCCATGGTTTCGCTCAAGCCGTAAACATCCAGTGCGTGGATGCCGAACAGCTCCTCGATGCGCGCGCGCATCTCCTCGGTCCAGGGCTCGGCGCCGAAGATGCCGGTGCGCAGCTTGATGTCTTCCATCGCAACGCCGCTCTCCCTGAGCGTCTCGCCCAACATCAGCGCATAGGAGGGCGTGCAGCACAGCGCGGTGGACCCAAAGTCCTGCATGAGCATCAGCTGCCGGGCCGTGTTGCCGCCCGACATCGGGATGACCGTGGCACCCAGCCTCTCCGCGCCATAGTGCATGCCCAGCCCGCCGGTGAACAGCCCATAGCCGTAGGCGACCTGAATCACACTGCCGCGGGATTCGCCCGCCGCGCAGATGGAACGGGCGCAGCACTCGGCCCAAATGTCGATGTCGCGCTGGGTATAGCCCACCACCGTAGGCTTTCCCGTGGTGCCGGAGGACGCGTGCACCCTGACGATCTCCTCCATCGGCACGGCGAACAGCCCGAAGGGGTAGTTATCCCGAAGGTCGGTCTTCACCGTGAAGGGAAGCTTTTGCAAATCGCTAAGCGTGCGCACGCTGTCGGGCGAAAGGCCCGCTTGCTGCATTGCGCTGCGGTAGTAGGGAACGGCCTGGAACACGCGTTTGACCGCCGACTTAAGCCTTTCGAGCTGTACGTCGTAGAGCCTCTCGCGCGGCATTGTTTCGTACGTAGGGTTATAAATCATGTTTCACGCCTCCAAACAGATTGCATCATAAAGCACCGTCTGTTCATGCGCGCCCTGCGGTCTCCGACAAAGCGCGCCCCGCCTCGAACGCGGCGAGGTTCGCGTCGGTAAATCGCTTAGGCACGCAGGCGCGAATCGCGTCTTCCCAGTCCTTTACGGAAAAGCTTAGCGCATGGGACAAGGCCCCCATCAGCACCACGTTCGCCGCCCTGGGTACGCCGATTTGCTCGGCGGCAGCCAGCGCGTCAAGCTCTACGACCTTCGCCCTTTGCGCAAGCCTTTGGTGGATATCGCGGGGGTATTCCGCGGCGCCGGTGATCACCGGCAGCGGCAAAATTTCCTGGCCGCTTACCACCATCAGGCCGCCTTGCTTAAGGTAGGGCAGCGCGCGCAGCGCCTCAAGCCTTTCCAGCGCGAGCACCGCGTCGGCGCCGCCCTGCTCCACAAGCGGGGAATGCACGGGCTCTTTGTCCATGCGCACATGGGTAATCACGCTTCCGCCGCGCTGAGACATGCCGTGCACTTCGCTAACCTTGACATCCATGCCTCCGGCGATGGCGAGCCGGCCGAGAATGCGGCTCGCGAGCAGGCTGCCCTGCCCGCCGACCCCCACGATCACAACGCTGATCACTCGGCATCCCCCTTCCCGATCGCGCCGAAGCGGCACATCTTCACGCACAGCCCGCAGCCTACGCACAACGAGGCGTCGATGCGGGGCTGGTTGCCCTCTTTTACGATGGCCGGACAGCCGATGCGCATGCACGCGCCGCACTGCTTGCAGGCCATATTGTCGATCGCGAGCGGCTGCTTGCGCCGCTTGTCGAGCAATGCGCAGGGCCTGCGGGCGATGATCACCGAAGGGCCTTCAAAGGCCGTCTCTTCCTTGATGATCGCCTCGAGCGCCGGCAGATCGTACGGATCGACCACGCGCACGCTAGATACCCCCACCGCCTCGCACAGCTTTACAAGGTCGAGCTGCGGCGCGGGGTTGCCTCTGGCATCCTTGCCGGTGGAGGGGTTGTCCTGGTGGCCGGTCATGCCGGTGATGGAGTTATCCAGAATCATCACCGTGGAATGGCCGGAGTTATAGACCACGTCGATGAGTCCGGTGATGCCCGAATGCAAAAACGTGCTGTCGCCGATCACCGCCACGGTCTTCTTCGCCTGCTCAGGGCCGCGCGCCTTTTCAAAACCGTGCGCCATACCCACCGACGCGCCCATGCACACCACCGTATCCACCGCGCTGAGCGGGGGCAATGCGCCCAGCGTATAGCAGCCGATATCCGCGCACACCGTAAGCTTTAGCTTGTTCAAAATATGGAACACCGCCCTGTGCGGGCAGCCCGGGCACAGCACCGGCGGGCGCTGGGGTATGCCCTCGGTCTCCTGCGGCCCGGCATCCTGGGCGCCACCGAACGCGCCGGCCAGGCGCCGCACGAACAGTTCGCCCTGCAGGCCCGTCCTATCCTTGCCCGAGCAGGGAATGCCGGCGGCCCGGATCGCATCCTCGAAGAACGGCTCCATGTCCTCGATGACAATCAGCTCGTCTACCTTGGCGGCAAACGCGCGGATCGTATCCATGGGCAGCGGGTACACCATGCCCAATTTGAGCGTCGAAGCATGAGGCAGCGCCTCGCGAACGTACTGGTACGCCGCGCCGGAAGTGATCACGCCGATGCTTTTATCGCGGATTTCAACGATGTTGAGCGCATCCATACGGTTGGCATCCCGGGCGAGCGCGTTCTCGCGCGCCTCCACCGCAACGTGCCTCCCACGCGCGTTGTTAGGCATCATCACGTACTTGCGCGGATCCTTCGCGTAGTCCTTGAGCGCAACCTTCCGCTCCTCGCCCGGCTCAACCAACGAGCGGGCGTGCGCGATGCGGGTGGTCACCCGCATCAGCACCGGCGTGTCGTATGTTTCGCTCAGCTCATATGCCTTAATCAGCATAGCGAGGCATTCGCCGCTGTCGGAAGGCTCGAGCATCGGAATGTGCGCCGAGCGCGCGTAAAAGCGCGAGTCCTGCTCGTTCTGGGAAGAATGCATGCCCGGATCGTCGGCGACTACGATCACGAGCCCGCCGTTTACGCCGGTGTACGCGGCCGTGAACAGCGGATCGGCCGCTACGTTAAGCCCCACGTGCTTCATGCAGCAAAGCGCCCTGCCCCCCGCAACAGAGGCCCCCAATGCCACCTCCAGCGCCACTTTCTCGTTGGGCGCCCACTCGACAAACAGCTTTTCAGGGTCGCTCAAGGCGGCGATGCACTCGGTAATTTCGGTAGAGGGCGTGCCCGGATACGAGGAAACCACCCGCACCCCGGCCTCAATCGCGCCGCGCGCGATCGCCTCATTGCCCAACAACAATTGCTTCAAAACGTACCACCCTTATCAAAACATCGATCCGGCAGATTCTCTTCTATATCAAAGACATATTTATCCGTTGCGCAAATCCGAAACCCTGCGCGCCTTTCCCTCAAAGCGCTTGAGGGTATTGGGGGAGACGAGAGTCACCTTCGCGTCGATCTGCAAAATGACGCGCAGCTTGTGGCGGATGCGCTCCTGCAGCGCCTCGAGCTCGGTATACAGATCCAACTGGTCGACGCTGGCAACCTCGCAACGCACCTCGAGGTTATCCACATAGTTCTCGCGCGTGACGATAATCTCGTAATGCGGCCCGATGCCCTGGGTGGCAACCAGCACGCTTTCGATCTGCGAGGGGAATACGTTCACGCCCCTGATGATGAGCATATCGTCCGAACGGCCGGTCACCTGCTCCATGCGAAGGCTCGTTCTACCGCAGGGGCAGGGAGTGGAGATCAGGCGCGTGATGTCGCGCGTGCGATAGCGCAAAAGTGAAAGCCCCTTCTTTTGCAGCGGGGTTACCACCAGCTCGCCCTGCTCGCCCTCGGGCAGCACCTCGCCGGTATCCGGATCGATGATCTCGCAATAGAAAAAATCCTCGTTGATATGCAGGCCCGTCTTGTGGACGCACTCGCCCGATACCCCCGGCCCGAGCACCTCGCTCAGGCCATAGTTTTCCGTAGCGACGATGCCCCAGCGGCGCTCGAGCTCTGCGCGCATCTCCACGGTAGAGCTCTCCGCGCCGAACAGGCCCCATTTGAGGTGAATGTTCTTCATTTCGCCCATGCGCTCGGCGGTTTCCGCCAGGTACATGGCATAGGACGGCGTTGCGACCAGAAGCGTAACGCCAAAGTCGCGCATCAGCTGAATTTGCCTTTCGGTGTTGCCCGAAGAGATCGGCACGATGGCCGCGCCCACCTTCTGAAGGCCGTTGTGCAGCCCCAAAGCACCGGTAAACAGGCCGTAACCGAACGATATCTGCGCGATGTCCTCACAGCTTGCGCCGCCCGCCACCGCGAGCCTCGCCACCGATTCGGCCCACATATCGAGATCTTCCTGCGTGTAGCCCACCACCGTAGGCCGCCCGGTCGTGCCGGAAGATGCGTGAATACGCACGATTTCCTTCATCGGCACCGCGAACAGGCCGTATGGGTAATGGTCGCGCAAATCGTCCTTCACGGTAAAGGGAACTTTTGCGATGTCCTCAAGCCGGGTAAAATCGTTGGGTTTCATGCCGATCGCATCCAGGCGCTCGCGATACATCGGCACCCGCCCGTATACCCAGGCGAGAGTCTCACGCATCCTGTCAAGCTGCAGCTTTTTCATCTGCTCGCGCGGCATAGTTTCGATATGGGGGTTAAACACGTACATTCCTCCTTGCACCGGGGCATCGCCCCGCCCTGCTACTGTGCTACCGTTCTGGTGCGGAATGTTTTTCATTATACACGCCGATGCCGGCGCTTTCAAGCGCCACAAACTCCCGAATCCCATCGGGACGTGGCGCGTCCGAACCCGCGTTGGCGGCGCGGCATATATTGGAATGACGCATGCCGGGCGCGCCCACGAAAACGGCCGACCGTTCGGCATCGCCTTAGCCCTCATCCTTCTAAAGATCCATGCGGCCGCCTTGCCGGCGGAAACGCTTTGTTTCTAAACCCGAAGGATACAAAAGAAAAGGAGGAATCCTCTTGTACTGTGGATGGCAATCGTACAACCCCTATTGGTATCCGTACAATCCCTATCCGTATTCGCGTTATCCCTCGTGCAACTGGAACTGGAGTTGCCCGCCACGTCCCGCGGAATACATGCTCAGCGGCGTGGTGTTCGGCGTCTCCGGCGCGCCGGCAAGCGGCATTACGGTTTCTTATACCGTGGGCGGCATTACCCGCACCACCGTAACCGACGCATTTGGCCAATACACGATTAGAGCGCCGGAGTGCTCGACCGTTGTCATCGCGGTAACCCCCGATTTGGGCGTTACGGCCACGCCGCCCCTGATTACCGTCAACAACGTGTGCGGCGACCGCAGCGGCCTAAACTTCTATCTTTCCGCCGTTACGCCTGCGCAGGTCACCCTGAGCGGCACGGTAACGGGCGCGGGCGGCGCTCCCGCCGCGAATCAGACCGTCGCCTTTACGATTAACGGCCAAAGCTCGCAGACGACGACGAACGCGCTGGGTTCCTATTCCATCGCCGTGCCCAAGGGCGCAAACGTCACGATAGCGGTTACCCCCGGGGTAGGCGTCACCGTCACCCCGGCGAACTACACGCTTGCCAACGTTCAAGCCAGCATGTCCAGCTTAAACTTCATCCTTACGGTCGTCTGACGGCAGACAGGATGGGCTGGGTAAAGCCGAATCGAGGCCCGCGATGCGCATCGCGGGCCTCGCATATAAAAAACTCTGTAGCAAAAGACTTGATAATAGTTCTATTTAGTATTATACTAATTACTACAAAGGAGACGCTATGAAGACAGACTGCGGGTACCTGATGTCACAGTTACAATACATGGGCGGCAGAATTTTTGAAAAGATACTGCGCGACAGCGGCATCGACGCCTTTACCGGCGCGCAGGGGCGCATCCTGTACGTGCTGTGGGAGCACGGCAGCCTGACGATCACCAAGATCGGGAAGATGACGTCTCTGGCGAAATCCACGCTGACGGTCATGCTGGACATGATGGAGAAAAAGAAGTTGGTCAGGCGGGTTCCCGATCCCGTGAACCGCAGACAAATCCATGTCCAAATTACGGAAAAAGCCAAGGGATACAAAAAGGAATACGACGACATATCCAACCGGATGACGGAACTTAGCTATGCCGGTTTTAGCGATGCGGAAATGGAATGCCTGGAGGGCATGCTCAAGAGGATCAAACGCAATTTAGAAAGCTACGAAGCGTAAACGG
Source organism: Eubacteriales bacterium (assembly GCA_031551255.1). Lineage (GTDB taxonomy): Bacteria > Bacillota > Clostridia > Christensenellales > UBA1750 > JAVBNW01. Next base: position 11,193 of record JAVBNW010000026.1, read on the forward strand.
AGGGAGAGCCAGCATGTTGGAACTTAATTACGGCGAATTCCTGGATGAAATCGTACGGAAGCTCGAACCCGCGCAACAGATTGTTTTGGCCACGTGCGCCGACGACGCGATCACCACGAGGCTCGTCTGCCCGCTCAACGATGGGCTGACCATCATGATTTCCACCGGCAAAAACAGCTTGAAAATTGAGCAGATCAGGAAGAATCCGCGCGTGGCGCTGGTTCTTGACGGCATCAACATCGAAGCCACCGCCGAACTTTACGGCCATCCGGACGACCATCCCACCTTTTTTGACAGGTATGCAAAGAAGTACCCCGAAATCGTCAAAACGTACAAAAGCACGCCGGACGGCATGCTGGTGATTTTGAAGCCGACGAAGGTATCGATCTACCAATACACGGGCAAGGCGTGCAAGGACATCCTGGATGTTAAAGCGAAAAGGGCGTACCGCGAGGAGCTCTAGCCCTCACGGCAAAGGCTCGCCGAGCAGAAGCGCGGCGGGGAATAAGATAGGTTTTGCAAAGAGCCCTGATTTGGGCCTCTCTGCTTGTTTACTGTATCAATCTACTTTATACCGATAACGAAGATAATTTATGGTAGGCGGAGGTATAACATGCAAAAAACAATGCATAGAAAAACGTTCATGAAACCGTACTCCATGCAAGGCCATTCGTTAACTGTTAGCGACGATTGCATGGAGTAAATTCAGTCGCCGACAATTCGATTGGCTTTGTTTCAAAAGTTACACAAATTTTGAAAAGGAGCCAAGTATAGTGGAAGAAAACCGGGAAAACTTATCATGCTTATTCAAAGACATTCCAAACAGCAGCACATTTGTTAGGATTGAGCCGATAAACAAAGGCGTATCAGGCGACAATAAATACTGCGTAGAGACTGTTCAAGGGCAACGCTTTTTGCTACGCATTTCGGACATTGAATCATATGACCGCAAAAAGACCATGTATGATATGATGGCGCGCGTCGCGTCGCTCGGCGTCTCAATGTCTCTCCCCGTGGATTTTGGGGTCTGTAACAATGGTGAGAATGTGTACCAGTTGCTGTCTTGGTGTGACGGGGAAACAGCGGACATCGTTTTGCCCGCTTTGTCCTCAAACGATCAATACGCGCTGGGCATAAAAGCTGGACAAAACCTCAAAATGATACACTCTATTCCCGCGCCCGAGGGATTGGAGGACTGGTATGACCGGTTTGTAGGCATAAACGACGGACGGTTGAGGGCTTTCTTCGGTTGTGGTATTCCCGTTGACGGAAGTGAAGCCATCCTCGCTTTTTATGAAGAAAACCGCCATCTGTTGCGTGGACGCCCTCAGTGCTTTATCCATAGCGACTATCACAACGACAATTTGCTCATTTCGCAGAATCATGACATTGCAGTCGTCGATTGGGATTTACTTGACAGCTTATATGGCGACCCGTGGTCGGAGTTTAATAGGATTCTCCACGCGAACCTTGTTCCGCATTTTACCACAGGTCAAATACGCGGCTACTTTGACGGAGAACCGCCGCAAGAATTCTGGCGTGTGCTTGCGTTGTATCTATCAACCGGCGCTTTGATGCTGGTATGTTGGGCCGTCTATGTAGAACCGAGTTGTCTGGACGAGTGCAAACAAACGGCAAGCCATATCATGCAATGGTTCGACGGAATGCGCAACCCTGTGCCGACATGGTATTTGAAGGATTTTATCGCTGATGAGCCGTAACTGATAAACACTTTCTTCAATGGGTTTTGGGATCTCCCAAGAAGCAAAGAACGGCAAGTGTCATGACACTTCCTATGCTTGTTCCTCGAGATATGTCAAGGATAGGGTGGAGATTCCTAAAGCAAAAACCACCCACCCTTGACATAAGATTTAATTCAAATATTTTGTAGAGGGATGCTTGACCAAATGAGGTCAAGCACCCCTTAATTGTTGTCCCAAGGCCTACCTTATCGCACCCACGATTAAGCGCGGCGGGTCTTTGCTGCTGACAAAGCCAACAAGATAGAGAAAAGATGCAGGAAGCGAAAAAAGTTTTGCGATAGGCGATTTTTTTCTGGGGGCGCAGGTACTCGCGAACTGCAGGAATATCCGGCCACAATCTCATGCTTGCATCGCGCGCTGACAAACTGCGGTTTGTCAGCGCGCCGCCGCGGCTAGGGATTGACCACGTTTTGCGGGTTTCCTGCAAGAAAGGCCTTAAGGTTGGCGATGGTAATGTCGTACATCCTAATCCGGCTTTCAAGCGGCGCCCAGGCGATGTGCGGCGTCAAGAAGCAGTTGCGCGCGCTCAGCAGCGGATTGGCGTCCTCAATCGGCTCCACCGATACCACGTCGCCGCAGTAGTAATACAGCTTGCCGCTTGTAAGGGCATCCACGACATCCTGCTCCACCACCAACGGCCCGCGAGACGTGTTGATGAGGATCGCGCCGTCCTTCATGCCCGCGATGGTCTTTTTGTTGATCATGCCCTGCGTGTCGGGGAACAGCGGGCAATGCAGCGACACGACGTCGCTGCGCGCGAGCAAGCTTTCCAAAGTCGCGGCCTCGGCCTGCCCCTCCCAATCCTTGCGCGGCGCGGTGTCGCAATAGAGCACCTTCATGCCGAACGCAAGCGCGATGCGCGCGGTTTGCTGGCCGATCTTGCCAAAGCCTACGATGCCCATCGTCTTTCCCGCCAGCTCGATCAGCGGATAATCCCAAAACGAAAAATCCTTGCGCACGGCCCACTCGCCCCGATGCACCCGTTCGGAGTGGTGGGCGACGTGGTGGCACACCTCCAAAAGATGCGCAAACACCAGCTGCGCCACCGCCGTGGTTCCGTAGGACGACGCGTTGCACACCGGTATGCCCTTCTCCTTGGCGCAGCCTACGTCCACGATGTTATAGCCGGTAGCCAGCACGCCGATGAAGCGGATGTTGGGGCACGCATCCATCGTCTCGCGCGTGACGGGGGTTTTGTTGGTAAAGACGATGTCGGCATCCCCGATGCGCGAGGCGACTTCCTCGGGCCGCGAGCGGTCGTACACCGTAAGCTCGCCCAGCGCCTCCATCTGCGCCCAGCTCAGATCGCCGGGGTTGGTCGTGTAGCCGTCCAAGATCACGATCTTTGGCATATGTATCCTCCTATTCGATGTTAAGCATCGCCCATGCCCGGTTGAGCACGCGCTTGGCGTTGGCGATGACGATCTTAGGATCCTCGCCCTCCCAGGGCTTTACTTCAAAGGACAGGACCGGCGGATCGTCGGGGTCCAGCAGGCCTTCCTCGTAGCAGACCTTCAGAAAATCGTACACCTCTTGCACGTCGTTCACTCCGTTTGGGAAGCCGAAACGCGGGTGCGTATCCCCAAACGCCACGGCGCCTTGCTCAAGCACCGCGCTGCCGATGTGCAGGTGGGTGATGTAGGGGCGCATGACGCGGATGGCGAACTTCGCGGTTTCGTACGTCTGGGGCAGATGCGAAAGATCCACCATCAGGCCGAAGTTTGCAAAGCGGTTGCGCATATCGGCGGCGAATTGCGCGGCGTAGGGCGCGGGACCGATCAACGACTTTTTGTCTAGGTCGAAGTCGAATACCTCCAGCTCCACCATCATGCCCTTTTTCGCGGCGTATGCGCACAGGTTGGACGTGGTTTTGATCAGCTGTCGGTAGTGCTCTTCTTTATATTCTTCGCTAAACTTGCCCGCTAGGAATGCGATGCCCTTTGAGCCTAAGTATTCCGCCTCGTCGATGGCCTCCAGCAGCGTCTTTTCCGCGGCCTCGCGGCCGTTTTCGTCCAGGTCGTTGGGGTTAAGGCCCGTAGTTAAGAGCCTTGGCTGCGCGCCGTAGCACACCGTCAGGTGGCTTTGCGCAAGCAATTCCTTCGCCTGGGCGCGCTGCTGATCGTCCTTGATCCACGTCACCTCGACGGCGTCGAAGTAGTCGTCCACAAGAATGCTTCTGAGCGTCTCCACCACCGGCCCCTCGCCCCGCATGGTTGCGGGATAGGCCATAAAGTGAATGAGCCCCACCTTCATAAACCTGTGCATCGATGCCATGTCCATATCCTCCCTCAAACAAAATCGTCTCTTCATGTGGGCGTCTATTATGTTGACTAGCCCCTCGCATCTGCCATCGCGGAGGCCATTTCAAACGCGCGGACAAAGCTTAACGTATGGGCGATGCCCCGGTAGGCGATGTCAAACGCCGTGCCGTGGTCGACCGACGTGCGGATGAGGGGCAGCCCGAGCGTCACGTTGACGCCCCCCTCAAAATCCAGCAATTTAAGCGGTATATGCCCCTGATCGTGGTACATGCACACCACGGCGTCGTACGCGCCGCGATGCGCCTTAAAAAACACCGTATCCGGCGGATGCGGGCCGGTTGCCTGCACGCCCGCCTTCTGCGCGTCCAAAACGGCCGGGGCGATCTCGTCGATCTCCTCGCGCCCGAATAATCCGTTCTCCCCCGCATGGGCATTGAGCCCCGCAACGGCGATGCGCGGCTCGCGCCCGAGGGGGCCTTTGAGCGCGTCTCGCGTCAAACGTATCACCGAAAGCACCCGCGCGCGCCTGACCGCGGCGACGGCCTCGAGCATGGAAACGTGGGTGCTGACGTGGGTAACTGTGAGCTGATCCGAAGAGAGCATCATCGTATAATCTTCCTCGCCGCACTGCATCGCAATCAACTCCGTATGCCCGGTAAAACCGGGCGTCGAAAGCTGCACGGCTTCTTTGTTGACCGGCAACGTAACCATCGCGGCCGCGCCCCCGCCAAGCGCCGCATCCGTCGCTCGCTCGATGGCGATGCGCGCGGATTCCCCCGCCTTTGCGGACAGGGTGCCCGGTACGATGTCGTCTTGGCGCAAAAGGCCAATGTCCCAAACGTTGAGGGACCCCTCTTGAAGGTCTTCGCCGTGCGCCATCAGGTGCAGCGGCGTTTCAAGCCCGAGCATGCGGCCCGCCAGCACAAGCGCCGCCGCCTCGCCGATCGCGAAAAAGCGACGGTGCAGCTCGCCCGCGGCAAACGCGCGCGCAAGGATCTCCGGCCCGACGCCGCACGCGTCGCCCATCGTAACCGCCAGCGGTTTCATCGGATGTCCCCCTTCGCGATACCCGCGAGCAATTCGGGCGGGCCGAACCCTCCGGATTTTGTGATGAGCATAAGATCGCCTGCGCGGCACAGCGCGACGCCGGGCGCGAGCTCCCGCACGGGCCAAAGGCCGCCGATGGAAAGCCGCCCAAGCAGCGCCGACAAAAAATCTCCGCCAATGGCCATCACCGCCCGCGCGGCGCCGGTTTCGGCAAGCTTTCCTACCCATAGCGCCATCAGAGCTTGGAGGCAGCCGGGCTCCAGCAGGCCGGGCTCGAGCAGTGAATCGTCCTCCATAGCGGATGCAAGCACCGCAGATCTGCCCGCACGAAGCTCCGCCTTAAGGGTCGCGAGCATGGGGGCGATATCGTCCCGCCCCAGCCACTGGCCGAGGGAAGGAACGGCGACAAACACCCCCGCGTCCCTCGCCGCCCGTATCTGCGCGAGCGTCGCCGCGGCAACGCTGCCCGACGCGATGAGCACCGGATGTTCGATCGGATCGGAAGGCATGTTCCCTCCCTCGCCTACATCGATGTGCGCGGCAAAGCCCGCGCAGCCCGCCGTCAGGCCGCCCAGGCCTCGCGCGTAAATCGCGCGCGCGGCAAGGCTCAGGTCGTATTCGCTGTCGCCGTCGAAGATGAGCGCATCCGGGGGCCGCCCAGGCAGGTTGTACGGGGGCGCCGTCACTTCCACGCTCAAGCCCTCGCGCGAGAGGAGCCTGCGGATATCCGCGCATGTGACCGGGTTTGCCGGATCTCTGGCAAAGGTCGATTCATCCACCCGCACGCCGGACACATACTGCATGCCCCCGCGCGTGGATCTTCCCTGCGCGGGGTAGAACGGCACAAAGCACAGCGTACCCCCCACGGCTTCCCTAAGCGCCGCGAGCTCCGAACCTACGTTGCCGCGCAGCACGGAATCCGTCTTTTTATAGAAGCGCGATACGCCCATCGCAGCATAGCGGGCAGCGAGCAAGCGCACCTTGCGCGCGGCAATCTCCGGCGCGTCATGGCGGCTGTCCGTATCCACGACCAAAACGCGCGCGCCTTTAGGCGGCTCGGCATCCGTGCGCAACGCCACAAAGGTGGAAATGCCGTTGCGCGCGAACTGCACGCCGGTATCCAGAGCGCCGGTCGCATCGTCCGCCAACACTAAAAGTTCGGTTACGCCCATGGTACAAGCTCCCCTTCGCCCCCCGCAAGCTCGATCATCTCGCCGGTAACCACTACGTTGGGCAGCTTGGCAAGCTCGCCGAGCAAGGCGTCCGACGCGTACATCTCGCTCAAATGCAGCGTATCGCGGATGCGCAAAACCCTCGGGTTTTCCTGGGCCGCGCGCCCGCAGGAGCGCAGCGCATGCCTTACGGCGGTTGCGGCGTTCTTTACCGCGATGGGCATGAGGCCGCGCAACACGAACGAAGAGGTCAGTATGTTTTCATACGTGGCGGGAAAGTCGATCTTCGCGCGGTATTTCTCAGTGATAAAATCCGCAAGGCCCATGCCGGTGGCGTTGCCGTGGGTTTCCCGGGTCAGGTCGTCCACCACGATCATGCCGATGCGCGGCGACTGAGGCTCCGGCTCGCCGGCGATGCGCATGCGGCCGATGATGTTCGTATCGATGCCCACGCCGCTGATGTCCTTGCCCATGCGATCCACCACGAGCACATCGATGTCCTTAACCGGCAGCGCGGGCATGTGCGCGCGGTTCCACGCGATCATGTCAAGCTCGGTCTTTTCGATATCCTGCGGCCCCGCCACCCTAACCAGCGCCGTTTCATCGTACGCGTTTTCGCCCAGCCCAACCCCCAGCAGGATTTTGCCGCTCGCGATCACCCTGCGCGCGGCCTCGGGGATGAGATTCCTCAGGCCGTGCACGCCGAAGGAATGCATTTCCAGCGCCTGCGCGTGCTTGCCAAGGCCGATGACGCACATCTTCATCATGCCGCTCTCAGTCGGCCCGTGAAAATCGGTGTGCACCTTGACGCGGTTGACCACGATCACGCCGTGCGCCGCGTGCGCGTTCGCATCCATGAACAACCTATGGCCGAGGCCCGTGCCGTCCATTTCGGTTACCTTCATCGAGGATACGATCGGCGCGCCAATAAAATCCTCGGTAACGCCGTAGCTCTCGATCAGCGCTCGCTGTCCCTCGGCGGTCGCCCCGCCGTGGCTCCCCATCGCGGGAATCACAAACGGCTCGCCGCCCAACTCGCGCACCGCGCCGCATATCGCCTTGATCACCTTGGCGATGTTCGCAACGCCCCGGCTGCCGGCGGTAACGGCCACCCGCGCGCCGACTGGAAGCGCGAGGCCGCTTTCCAATACGCCGCGCCGCACTTGGGCCTCGATATCTTGGATCACCGGCCTTTCAAAGGATTGTACGATCTTCGTCATTTTCATCGCAATTCCCCTCCCACTGTGATGCGAGTGCGCCGCATTCTGCTTGGATGGGCGCGCTATGTTCTGCGCTTAAGAAGCACGGCCGCCATCAGGGCCATTACAACCGCCAGGCCGCCCAGTACAAAGAAACTGAACACAAGGCCCAGGCTGCCGCCGATCGCGCCGGAGAGCACCGGGCCGATGAACATGCCAAGGGCGTAGATCGACTGGTAAAAACCCATGGCGACGCCGCGCTTTTCGGGGGCGATGGCCAGAATAGCCAGCGACATCAGCATCGGCGAGCACAGCCCGTTGCCAAAGCCCTGCAGCGCCGCGGCCGCGGCCAGCGTAGGAAAGTTAAACGTGGCGGGCGTTAAAAAAATTGCCGTGGCGATGAGCGCCGCGCCCAGCACGATGATCGCGCGGGGCTTCATCCGCTTAATGAGCACCGTCCCCCCGAGCGAAGAAGAGATGATGAAGGGGATGCTGGTCGCCATCGACAAAAAACCCAGCTGGGATGTGGTCACGCCGATATCCTTGCCCCACGCCTGCATGAAGCTGCCGGTGGTTCCCATGTTGATCACGTTCAGCACCACGGCGATGATCGAGACCGCCAGGAGCGTCGGCGTCGCCCCGACTTTGATCAGCTGTGCAATCGCTATAGGTTTCGCGTTCTGGGGGCGCTTTTCCTTTAAAAACGCGCTCATGACGAGCCCTATAGCCCCCAGACCGATAGCCAGCCAAAACGCTGCCGGAGGGCCGAAGCGCTGCGCGAGCTGCGCGCCTACGACGGAGGCCGTCATGTTGCCCAAGGTGTTAAAGGCGTTGAGCCTACCCATCGCGCGGGGCGCATCCTCGGGCGCAAAATAGCTTGAAAACAAAACCGTGATCGTCACCCACGCCGCTGCGGCCACCCCGGCGAATGCGCGAAAAAAGAACAACCCGTACGGCGTCGGAAACATAAGCATGCCCGCGGCGGCCACCAGCGCGGCCGCAATGCCCAGGATCACGAACGGCTTGCGCCTGCCGATCCTGTCGGAGATAATCCCCAGCGGCACGCGCAGCACCATCTGCACAAAGCCATAGCTGCCCACGATCAGCCCGGCAAATGCGGGCGACGCGCCGACCTCTCCCGCATAATTGGTAAAAAAAGACATATAAGCGTAGATGGCGCCCCAAAACACGGCGGTAAAGGCATAAAAGAGCGGAATCCGATAGGATCCCCCATTCTGCTGCATGCACATCACTCCACTTGATTATTAACATGTTTAGGAACGCAAGGCAAGGGCTGCGGCGGAAACCGAGCCGGAAACAAAAAAGACGCCGCGGCACAGCCGTCGGCGCAAGAGGGAGGAGGAACGGCTTGATTTGCATTGGCATGCCCAATCAACCGCCGAGATATTCTACGATTCGGAACGTTTTCGTCACAACAGATAAAAGTTAAACCATTGTTAAGTTTTGTTTTGATATAGAACGAAATACCCCTCCCTAATGTTCCTTGTCGGCTTGCACTACGCTCAATTCCGGCATGGCACTGCGGTATCATGCCGGAATTGGCGCTGCGTAAAGCCTCCTTCTCCTCAAAAGCGCTGTGGCGCTTTTATGGATTGGGAACGACAAAAAGGCACGGAGCTCACGTTTTCCGTTCTTCTTAAGTCCAAAGAAACCTCAGTTTCTTTGGAAAGAGGAGG
>JAVBNW010000123.1:0-12695 GCA_031551255.1 Eubacteriales bacterium
ATCATCGCGGACTATGCGTCGCGGTACCTGAGAGAGCTTGTCGCGCTGCCGATTCCCGAATTGTTAGAGCGCCGCTATGTGCGGTTCCGAAGAATCGGCGCGAACTTATAAAAACTTGTAACAAAAAGCGCGTCGCGTTTGACGCGCTTTTTCTATTTTGAGCTATTCTCGCCTCCCCAACAACTCGCGGTTCATGATTTGCCGCAACTGCTCGTGCCACAGGCTCATCTCCAACAGTTGCTTATCGTCGATCACCTCCGGACCGGAAGCCAGGCTTTCGTCGATCAGGCGAAAAAATTCCTCGTGAATGTACGGGGGATCTTGTGCGAGGTAAAGCCCGACTACCTTTAGCTTGTTAAATTCGACAATCCCACAACGAAGCAACAGGTAGCGCTTGAGCAAAATAAGGATCGAGTTTACGATCATGGGGCGCGTCATACTCTCCGGCGGGACTTTCCCTTCCGACATGGCCCAGTCTTCAAACTCGTTTTCCGCATCAAGAATGGCCTGCCTGTCCGGCATAGGCACGCGGTCGCAATTGAAATCGCCGTACACCAAGCGGGACTGCGCTTTGAGCCTGACGATTTCCATTACCAGTTCCTCTTGCGGAACATACGGAGGAAAGAGCTGCTCTTCGCTGGCGACGACCGCCCCAAAGCCCTTGGGCACGTCGTATTCCCTGCAATACCGCTCGGCAATGCTTCCTATCGCCGCGGCCAGGGCGGGAACCGCATCCCGCCTCGCCCTGATGATGACGAAGGTGTCGATATCGCTCTGCCCCGGGCGGTAATAACCGCCTCCCAGCGAGCCGATCACGTACACCGCCGCGACGGTTTCGCCATAGGCAGCCGACAATTCCCTCGCGAATTGCTTGGCCGTCTCCATCGCTTGCGCATACCGCATGCTGCCTGACTCCTCCCGTGTACAACGCCTATCCGCTGCGCTTGATATGGTCGACAAACGCCTTCATGGGGCCTCTGTCGGGCGGGCTGATGTCCTGCGGCAAGTCGTCGATGTCAAACCAGCTAAGCTCGAGAATCTCCTCGGCTTCCGGCGACAATTCTCCTGAAAAATCCCGGCAGATATAGTCGATGCCCACGATGGAAACGCGGTCGCCGTTGGGATAGGTATACAGCATGTCCTTCCCGGAAAACACGCCCAAGAGCTCCAGCTCGCCCGCGACGAGGCCCGTCTCCTCGAACAGTTCGCGCCTCGCGGCGTCTTCGACGCTCTCCCCGATCTCCAGCCCGCCCCCGTGCATCGACCAGCACAGATTGTCCCTGCGCCTTTGCAGCAGCACCTTGCCTTCACGATAGATAAAGACGCCGGCCCCGACGCCGATGATCACGTCGTGGCCAATCTTTTTGCGTATGTCCTGGATGTATCCCATGGCTGCCGCACGCCCCTTATTTGTAATGCCTTTCTTTGGGTTATTGTACCCCCTGGCCTTGCGCAAGGCAAGCCGGGCGTGCTATCATAACCTTACGGCAATTTGCTATTGAGGTGATGAGCATCCCGTAGCCCGGCCGCGATAACGCGGCGCGCGGCTTTACGCGGAAACGAACGGAAGGTTGCGAACAGATGGCGAGCCATTCCCGCTGTGGCGGGGTTGTTTGCTATGCTGTGGGCAACCGTCTTTTTGTTTCCGCGTTTTTTCGTTGAAGATGCACTGTGTAGCCATTTTATAGTCGACCGACTTCAAAAGCGGTGCATGCGAGCGATAGATTTTATCGCAGGGCAAGGAGGCGTAAGGAAGCGTAGCCGGCAGCTACGCTGACTGGAGCTCGACGCCGCCATGCGGGAAAAGATCCGCTCGCATGCGTTGGTTTTGGGGTTGGCTGACTATAAACCTCGCAAATTGCCGTAACGACAAAATAAAACACCATGGAGGGTACGCTCATGTTCGATATCGTAGAGATTGAGAGCGCGGAAGAAAAGGCGGCGCTGTGCGAACGCATATTGCGCGCGCTGCCCGAGTGGTTTGGGTCGGAGGAGGGCATCGCCGAAAATACCGGCAAGGCGCGAAAGGCCCGCGTCTATGCGGCCGTGCAGGGCAGCGAGGCCGTCGGATTTGTTTCGCTGATCGCCCACAACCGCCACACCGCCGAAATCGCGACCATCGGGATCGTAAAGACGCGCCACAGGCAGGGCATCGGCACAGCGCTTATCGGGCGCTGCGAACGCCTTTGCACGGAAAACGGCATGGAATTCTTAACGGTAAAGACGCTGGATGAATCCGCGGAAAGCGACGGGTACGCGCGCACGCGCGCGTTCTACCACGCGATGGGCTTCCGGCCCCTGGAGGTGTTCCCGCTGTACTGGGACGCCGACAACCCCTGTGTGTTCCTGGCGAAGCATCTGCCGTGCGCGGCGCGAGAGGAGGCGGGATGCATATGATCCTCGATGCCCATGTTCATCTGCCGTGCCGCGAAGGGCTCGATACGCTTGAAGACAAAAAGAAGCGCCTGCTTCGCGACATCGCAAATGCGGGCGTGGACGCGGCGATCGTGATTGCGGATTCGGAAACAGCCAGCGCCATCGGAACGCCCTCCGAATGCGCCGAGCTGTTCGCCGATCAACCTCATATTTTTATCATAGGCGGCCTAAGCCCGCTGATTAAGTACGAGGCGCACCTTCGCCAACTTAAGAGCCTTCTCAAAAGCGGTGCGATCGTCGCCGTGAAGCTCTACCCCGGGCACGAGGCCTACTCCATGGACGACCCGAGGCTATTTAACGCGTTTGCGCTGTGTAAAGAGCATTCTGTCCCTCTGGCCGTACATACGGGTTGGAGCAATCCCCAGTACACGCAGCCGCGTTTTTTCGCAAACATCGCCCAGAACCACCCGACCCTGCGCATCGCGCTGTGCCACATGTGCTGGCCGAGTATCGACGCATGTTTTGATGCGACGAAGGACTACCCCAACCTATACTACGATATTTCCTCGTTGGCTCACAACAGTGCAAGGCTGAAGAGTACAAAAGCCACGCTTGCGCGCGTTGCGCAAAGCCACGCGCATAGGCTGCTGTTCGGCTCGGACTATGGCGCTTGCGACATAGCCGGGCATATTGACCTTGTTCAGTCTCTGGAAATCGAGCAGGAGAAAAAGCGTGCCATTTTGTACGACAACGCGGCGCGCCTCTACGGCATAGGCCGCCCCGGCTCACACGGTTAACAGCGGCTTGCCTTCCTTGATGAGCTCCGTCAGCGGCGCGCCCCACGGCTTTACCTCCACGCCAAGGCCCTCAAGCGCCTCCACCGCGCCGAGCTCCCGCGCGCACGCCACGCATGCGGTGAAGCGTACGCCGGCGTGCCGGGCCATCAGGATGCGCTCGCGGACGGACTCATCCTCGTTAACCAGCTTGACGGCCCCGCCCCATATGATCACGGTAATCGCCTGCCAAAACCCCCGCAGCAGGCCGTTTGTCGCGTACATCAGCACCATAAGGTGAGCCGTGGTAGGGTCTGCGCTGGTCCACAAAATATGCAACTCATTTTTGTCTTGCATGTTCTTCTCCATCTTATCATTTTGGCTACCCAAATAAGTATAGTAGTGTTTGTTTGCCGTGTCGATGATTTTACATGAAAGAGGTGGAAAAGTGACAAAAACTGCGCTATACTCAAAATAACGAACGTTATGTTGGGATGCCAAATAATGTTCGTGTTTCGTTTTCAAGGAGATGAGAGACCATGCTCGGAGAATTGCACGAGGAATGCGGCGTCTTCGGCGTCTTTGGCGCGGATCCTTCCGATACGGCACATATGATCTATTCGGGCCTTTATACCCTGCAACATCGCGGGCAGGAGAGCTGCGGTATCGCAGTGAACCAAAACCGCGAGGTCAAATTTTTTAAGGAGCAGGGCCAGGTGCGAGAGGTTTTCAACGAAATGATCCTGGAGCAGCTGACCGGCTCGATGGGCATCGGCCACGTGCGCTACGGCACCTCGGGCTCCAGCACCAACATCAACGCGCAACCGCTGGTTTCCCGCTACCGCAAGGGACCGTTGGCGATCGCGCACAACGGCAACCTGGCCAACGCGCAAACGCTGCGCGATATGCTCGAGGACGACGGCGCGTTTTTCCAGACATCCACCGATTCGGAGATCATCCTGCACATGATCATGCGCCAGCGACGCTTCATGGAGGATGCGGGCTCGATCGAGGAAGCGGTGTCCGCAGTTATGGACAAGCTGCGCGGCGCGTATTCCGTGCTGCTGATGAACGGTTCAAAGCTACTCGCGTTTCGCGATCCGGCGGGCATGCGCCCGCTGTGCCTGGGCAAGGCCGGGGATATCTGGGTGGTCGCCAGCGAAACCTGCGCGCTGGATACCGCAGGCGCGGAGTTTGTAAGAGACATCGAGCCCGGCGAAATTCTCATCATCGACGATTCGGGGCTGCGCTCCATGCGCGAGCACTGCGGCAAGAATTCGCATTTGTGCGTGTTTGAATACATCTACAACGCACGCTCGGATTCCATCATCGATGGGCAGAGCGTGTACGAGGCGCGCCAGGAGGCAGGGCGCATCCTCGCCCGCTCGCATCCCGTGGAAGCCGATCTCGTGGTGGGAGTCCCGGATTCGGGCATCGACTCGGCGCGCGGCTATTCCCAGGAATCCGGCATTCCGCTCGGGCGCGGGCTGGTGATCAACCGCTACATCGGCAGAACCTTCATCATCCCCGGCCAGAAAAACCGCGAGGCCGCCGTGCGCATCAAGATCAACGCGATGCGCGCCGAGGTGAAGGGCAAGCGCATCGTCGTCGTCGAGGATTCGGTGGTGCGCGGCACCACGGTGCAAAACCTCGTGCATATTCTTAAGGACGCAGGCGCGACGGAAGTGCACTTGCGGGTAAGTTCACCCCCGTTTTTATGGCCGTGCTATTTCGGCACCGATGTGCCCAGCCGCGACAAGCTGCTGGCGGTGAACTATACGATGGAGGAAATTCGTCAGCGCACCGGCGCAGATTCGATCGGCTATCTGCCGCTTGACAAGGTGAAGGACATCGCCCCGAACGTGAATTGCGGCCTGTGCGACGCGTGTTTTTCCGGTTCGTATCCGGTGCCGCTCGAGTAGACTGCAGTTCGCACCGCTATTCCCCGCCAACAGCCGCCGTGTTTTATACCCGGCGGCCAGCGCGATGACAAGTCCTTGACGTGGCTCATGCATGCCGGATTGCTTGAATGCATTGGAGATGAAGCAATCCGGCATCGCGCAAGATGGCGCTTCGGAAAGGCCTCTCGCTTATACTCACCATGTCTTTCGTCATTTCCGGCCGGACTTGCATACGAACAGGTATGAGTCTGCGGCCGTATAGCCTTGCAGTTCGCGAGTACCCACGGCCAATCTCCTAACGTCGATTGCCGCGGGTCGCTACTTCACCCAACCAAACCTTCGGTTTGTCGGGGCCCCCGGCTGGCCTTGCGCCGTGCCGGTTTGCGCCTTCGCGCGCACGGCTCCGGCCACCCTCCGGCTCTTTTTAACGCAGGGGCCCGACACCGAGCGCGTGCAATGCACACAGGCAGCGAAGGGAAGGGCCAGTGAGCGACCGGTGGTAGCCGACCTTAGGAGGCTAGCGCCGGACTTCGCGAACTGAGGAAAGCTCCGCGCCCCGGCAGGAGCATGAAATGCAAAGCTTTTTCTATTCTTTGCATCGTTCTTTCTATTGCTGCCTTTGTCATCACTCTGAGCCGCCGGGTTTTATACCCGGTGGCTTTTTTTCTACGACCGCAATAGAAAGGCGGCGCCCCCCCCCCGCTTACGGCCTCCACGCGCCCTCGGGCACGCGTTTGAGCATTAAAAGCAGCGGAATGCCCAGAACATAGCAGGCGCCCATTTGCCCGATGAACACTTCGCCCATTGTCAAAAACAACGGCAGATGCTGCGTAAGCGAAATCACGAGCCCGATCACCACCGCATTGACGATCACCGGCGGGGCTGTGGCGAGCAGCGGCCGCTTGCGCAGCGCATAGGTAATCAGCGCCGCAACGAGGGAGGCCAGCGAGCCGAATACCACGTCCTGCCATACGGCGCCTCCCATAAGATTGGCCAGCAAACAGCCCACAAACAGGCCGGGCACGGCCTCGGGAAGCAAAATGGGCAGAATGCACAGCGCCTCGGATACGCGAAACTGCAAAGGCCCAAAGCTAATCGGGGCCAACAACAGGGTAAGCGCGGCATAGAGCGCGGCGATCAGCGCGGAACGGACGAGGCGTTTGGTTGTGAACAGTTTCATAGCGATCCCCTTTGTGTAGTATTTGGACGGAAATGCCGGCATGGGAACCGGCTTGGATGACACTCACAAGCAATCAGAACGTACGTTTCTTTATTGTTTCATTCGCATTATAACGCGTGACTGTTGCGTGACCAAAATGAGATATTACCCATGTTTTCGAATGTATTCCATCGAATTTCTCACAAAAATGCACTCTGCACAGTTGTCCTTTTCCTTTAATTCTTATATAATATAGGCATAACGTTTTAGGTTGGTCTTTCGCTCTTCCAGCGAATATCCACACATTTTTTATCTTAAAACAAGCCGCACATCTTTTCAAGGGAAGTGTTTTCAATTAAAATTTCTACACAAACCCGCTATGCATTGCGCTTCCTACTGGAACTGTCCCTGCGAGATACCAACACCCGCACGACCACGCACGCCATCGCCCAATCGCAGGATCTTTCGGAAAAATATCTTGAAAGCATCGCCTCCAAGCTTAGATCTTGCGGATTTATCGCGAGCACAAAGGGAGCCGGCGGAGGATATACCCTCGCGAAGGATCCATCTTGTGTGACCGTCGGCGAGGTTATGCGGGCGATGGAAACCACGTTTTTTGAAATACATTGTTCCGATACGCCATGTACGGCGTGCGCAGAAGCCCCCCGTTGCGCGTTGACCGATCTATTCGGGCGCGTCCACGATACACTGTCCGACTTGCTCGACAGCATGACGCTTGCCGATATGAGGGAGCGCTACCAATTGGCGGACGCACAAAAATAATGCGCTTCGATTTTCGCTATCGGGGCTGGTTTATTTCCGACAAATTTGATATACTATCCGCGGTGTATGATATACCGCGGCATGCGTCTGCCGCAAAGGGCGGACTTTTTTCTTCCCTATGTCTCCCTGCTGCCCCGGTATGACAACTGCCGGCACAATTTCGGAAAGAACTTTTCGGTTTTACGAAACGAGGAAATGCCATGCGTACATTGGATGTTGCGATTACCGGCATGTCGTGCGCCGCCTGTTCGGCGAGGATTGAACGAGTGCTCGCGCGCAAGGCGGGCATAGCGTCGGCAGCGGTAAACCTTGCGACGGAGCGCGCCAAGATCCGCTACGATGAAAGCGTACTTTCCCAGGCCGATATTCTCGCCGCCATAGAAAAGATCGGGTACGGCGCCAAGGTTTACGTGCCCGTCGATCCGGCCGAATCCTTAAAGGCTCGTGAAAAGAAGCTCCGTGGCATGCTGTGGCGCTTTGTCGCCGCCGCGGCGTTGGCGTTTCCGCTGCTGCTTTCGATGATATTGATGTTCTTCGATGTACACGCACTGTCGTTTTTGCATCATCCGCTGTTTCAATTTGTACTGGCGACGCCCGTGCAGTTTATCATCGGCTGGCCGTTTTATCAAAATGCCTGGAAAGCCTTGCGCGGCGGCGCGCCCAACATGGATGTGCTGATCGCGCTGGGCACGTCCGCGGCATACTTTTTCAGCGTGTATAGCCTGTACGATACCATGTTTATCCATCGCGCGGCCATGGGCATGGCTTCTGCGGACCTTTATTTTGAGGCTTCGGCGGTTATCATCGCGCTGGTGTTGCTGGGGCGATATTTCGAAGCAAAGGCAAAGGGCCGGGCATCCGATGCGATTCGCAAGCTGATGGATCTGACGCCGAAAACGGCGCGGATTGTCAGAGAGGGTGTTGAGGCCGATATGCCGGTATCCGAAATCGAGCCCGGGGATCTGATCCTGGTGCGCGCGGGCGAGCGCGTGCCGGTGGATGGGAAGATCGTCGAAGGGGAATCGGCGCTGGACGAATCCATGTTAACCGGCGAGAGCATGCCGGTGAACAAGGCCGCGGGCGACTTTGTGTTCGGCGCGACGGTCAACGGCAAGGGCACGTTCACCATGCTGGCCTCGCGCGTCGGCGCGGATATGGCGCTTTCGCGCATCGTCGCGGCCATGGAGGAGGCGCAGGGCGTCAAAGCTCCGATCCAAAAGGTGGCGGACAAGGTATCGGGCATCTTTGTGCCCGCGGTGCTGGGCATCGCGGCGCTTACGTTTGCGCTGTGGCTGATCTTTGGGCACGATATGCGCACGGCAGTCGTCAATGCGGTGTCGGTTCTGGTCATCGCATGCCCCTGCTCACTGGGGCTCGCTACGCCTACGGCTATCCTTGTGGGAACAGGGGTCGGCGCGCAACACGGCATTTTGATTAAGGGCGGCGAACAGCTCGAGCTTTTGCATCACGTAGAGGCCGTGGCGCTGGATAAGACCGGCACGGTGACGTTGGGCAAGCCCGCCGTGACCGATATCGAGGCGCTCGCGGGCTTTGACTCCGCCGATATTCTTCCGCTTGCCGCCGCCGCCGAGCGCTTAAGTGAACACCCGCTGGGCGAGGCGATTTACGCGCATGCGAAGGAACGGGGCGAGGTTCCTGCGGCAACGCAGCACCGCACGCACCCCGGAAAGGGCGTTTCGGCGCTTGTGGAAGGAAAAGAGGTGCTGGTGGGCGCGCGTTCGCTGATGGATCTTTCGGGGGTGGATTTTGAAGCGGCCGAGGAAACCGCCTCGCGCCTGGAAGAGCTGGGCAAGACCGCGATGCTGGTCGCCGTAGGCGGTAAGATAGCCGCGGTGATCGCGGTGGCGGACCCTATCCGCCCAACTTCGCGCCAAGCGGTTGAAGAGCTTTGCGCTATGGGCGTATCTTCTAAGATGATCACCGGCGACAACCCCGTCACCGCCCGAGCCATTGCCGCTGCGGCAGGCATTGAGGATGTGCGGGCGGGCATCCTGCCCGAGGGAAAGGCCGAAGCCATCACGAATATGAAGACGAACGGTTCTATTGTAGCGATGGTAGGCGACGGCATCAACGACGCGCCTGCCCTCGCCACCGCCGATGTAGGCATCGCGATGAGCACGGGAACGGACATCGCTATGGAGGCGGCAGGCATCGCGCTGGCCCATGCGGATTTGCTCGGCGTTCCCGCAGCCATCCGCCTATCCCGGGCGACGATGCAGAAAATTCGACAGAACCTATTCTGGGCATTTTTCTACAACGCGGTCGGCATACCCTTCGCCGCGCTCGGGTTTTTGAGCCCCATCATCGCAGGAGCCGCCATGGCGTTTTCCTCGGTATCGGTGGTAACCAATTCTCTCAGCCTAAAGCGTTTAAACCCTACAAAACCCAGGAAGAGCGAAAAGAAGGCTGGAAATGAATAGCGTTTCATACCGAATTCTCATGAAAATGTGGAAAATATGGGCGCAGAAATCTTTAATCCGCAAAAGAAGAAAAGGGCCGCCCCAAAGATTGCATTTTTATGGGAGTTCGGTATAACCTAACATAAAAATTGGAGGGATATCCGTGAAGACACTTCTTACTGTAAAGGGCATGGACTGCCAGCACTGCGCCGCCGCCGTCACCAAGGCCGTGTTTGACGTGGAGGGCGTGGAAAAGGTGGTGGTGGATTTGGATCACGACGTGGTCGAAATTCACCATGCCGACAACGCCTCGATCGACGCGATGAAGGTGGCGATCGACGAACAGGGCTACGACGTGGTGGACTAACCCGTGCGAGCTCATCCTAAACCGGCTGCATAGCAAGCCGGTTTTTCTTTTTACACGCACAAAATCGCCAATGCATGTTTGCAAATCGTTTTTTGTGATATCCTGTAGATAAGAACAGTTCTTTTTGCTGGCGAGACGATACAAACGGACGGAGGCGCCGTATGAGCATGAGAAAGACGAAGATCGTATGCACGATCGGCCCGGCAAGCGATAAACCCGAAACGATCCGCGCATTGGTGGAGGCGGGCATGAACGTCGCCCGGCTCAACTTTTCGCATGGCAATCACCAAGAGCAGGGCGCGCGCATCGCGCTCATCAAGGAAATTCGCACGCAGATGGGCGTGCCGCTGGGCATTATGCTCGACACGAAGGGGCCGGAGATACGCCTTGGCCTGTTTACCGAGGGGCGCGTTACGCTAAACGCCGGCGACCGCTTTACGCTGACGGCGCGCGACGTACCTGGCGATGCCAACATCGTGTCGATCTCGCACAAGGGCCTGCCGGGCGATCTTACCCCGGGCGCGCAGGTGCTGTTGGACGACGGGTTGATCGAGCTTACCGTGCTTTCGATCGGCGACGAGGACATCCTGTGCGAAGTCGTCAACGGCGGGGAGATCTCCAACCGCAAAGGGGTGAACGTGCCGGGCGTGCACGTATCCATCCCGCCGGTATCCGATAAAGACAGCGAGGATATCCGCTTTGGCTGCGCGGAGGGCATCGATTACATCGCCGCCTCGTTTGTACAGTGTGCGCAGGATGTTTTAAGCATACGGGCCATCGTGAAGGAGTGCGGCCGGGACGACGTATTCATCATATCCAAAATAGAAAACAGCAAGGGCGTAGAAAACTTCGAGGAGATTCTGGACGTATCCGACGGCGTCATGGTGGCGCGCGGCGATCTTGGCGTGGAGATTCCGATCGAACAGGTGCCCATCATACAAAAAAAGCTGATCCACCTGTGCAATCTGGCGGGTAAGCCGGTCATCACGGCGACGCAGATGCTCGAATCCATGATTCACAACCCGCGTCCGACCCGCGCGGAGACGAACGACGTGGCCAACTCCATCCTGGACGGCACGGACGCGATCATGCTTTCCGGCGAAACCGCCGCGGGCAAATACCCGGTAGCCGCGGTGAAGATGATGCACCGCATCGCGTGCTCGGCGCAGAGCGTGCCGCACAGACAGCCCCGCGGCATGGCCACCACCATCACCGCTGCCGTCAGCCACGCGTGCTGCGCTATCGCCGCTGATTTAAGTGCCAAGGCGATCATCACCCCCACCACCACCGGCGGCACCGCACGCATGGTGTCGCGCCACAGGCCCGAGTGCCCGATCATCGCGTGCGCGATGACGGAAACCGCCTACCACCGCCTGTCGATGATCTGGGGCGTGATTCCGCTGATGATCCCGGCCATGTCCTCCACGGACGAGCTGATCGCCTCATGCCTTTTAAGCAGCAAAGAAAAGGGGATTTTGCAGGATGGCGATATTGCGGTAATCACCGCGGGCGTGCCGCTGAAGATCACCGGCACTACAAACCTGATTCACGTGCAGGTCGTCGGGGATATCCTCTTGCACGGCAGCGGCATCGGCTCCAAGTCGGCATCCGGCTGCGTGCGCAACGCGTCCGATCCGCAGATCAACAAGAGCTTCCAGCCGGGCGATATATTGGTTGCGAAGGAAACCGACAACACCATGCTTTCCATGATGAAAAAAGCCGCGGCGATCGTGGTGGAGGATGTCGACCCGGTGGGCCATGCGGCGATGGTGGGGCTTTCGCTGGACATTCCGGTGATCATATCCGCGAAGGACGCGGTAAATGTGCTCAAGGACGGCACGTTTGTGACGGTATACGCCGGAAATGGATATGTATATAAGGGCAAGACGCCGGGGCTGTGACATTGCCTGTTTTCTCGGTACCCTAGGCCGCTTCCGCTAAAACGGAGGCGGCTTTTTATGAGCTGTGGCCTTTGCCGGGCGTGCCGGATGGCGCGCGTGCGGGCACTTCGTCAGATGTATTGCCAAGGAGGGGATCGTCCGACATATCCAGATAGATTTCTTTTGTGCAGCGCTGCATATCCTGAAGCCCTAAATGACCTCGTTAAGGCGTTGATAAAGCTGCGCGTACAACTCTCCGTCATTCGGCACATTCATCCCACCTTTCGATGCCGCATTGTATGCGCTCTCATCTTTTACAGCATATTTATAATGTATAACATTATAAGTTTAATACACCGCATTATTTATCCCGTCAATCCGCCTTGCTACAATTATTTCAGCGAAATGAAGTGGGCAAATGAAGGTGGAGCATCTAGAAAAATACCGCCGGTTGGGGCTTAAAATCAGCTACTACCGCAAGATGCGCAAGATGACGCAGGAAGCACTCGCGGAAAAGGTAAACATCACCACGCCCTTTTTAGGCGCGGTGGAAGCGCCGAATATGGACAGCGCGATCTCCCTGGATACGCTTTTCGACATCGCCGACGCGCTCGACATACCCGCATACAGGTTTCTATAGTGACCGAACCCCAAAACAAGCATAAGATGAGCGAGAATATTTTGTGCGCCGCAAGGCGGAGGATGCAGGCGTGCTGGGCGGGCACGCCGAGGACGACAACACAGTGGCACGCAAAATAGGCCGCTCAGATGTGTTCGTTTTGGGGTTCGGTCACTATAACATTTGACGATGAAGGATAGTCCGCACTGGCTTTCGAAAAAACATATAAAGAAACTCCCCGCGCACGGGCTTTTTCGGCTGGGGCGCAGGGGATAAATCCCCTGCCGGGGCGCGGGGCGGAGCCCCGCGTTAAGTTGTCAAAAAAGTGCTGTGACACTTTTTTGATCTGGCGACACGCCGTTTCACGGCACGGGGGGGTACGCGTACCCCCCGTGAGCCCCCCGCCGAGGAAGCACG
>JAVBNW010000052.1:0-31289 GCA_031551255.1 Eubacteriales bacterium
GCGATGTCGTCGAGAGAGAGATCTCTGGAGGCCCTACGCATGTTGGAGTTAATAAAGACGCCGCGCCTGATCATGACGTACTTGGCGTACTTCATGCCCAGAAGGCCCTCGAGTTGTAGTGCGGGGAGGGTTGCGTAGTGTAGCCTGCGGGCCTCGTCCTCCTTGCCCTCAAAGAAGAGATCCCAAACCTGCTGCACGAGGTCGGCCCATTCGCAGGCGTGGATGGAGGCGATGGCGCCTCTGGCGAAGTCGAGGGGGGCGTACTGGCTGCCGTAACCGGACATGACGCCCTCAAGGGCGGGGGTACGCACGGCCATGAGGTTGGAGATGGAGACGGGTCCGGGCTGGCACTCCTCCTTGACCCAGGTGACGTTCTCGATCTCTTCGCACAATTGGATGACCTGGTGCGGTGAGAGCATGGTGCCCGCGCCGGAGTGGTTCTGGATCATGACGGGAATGGAGACGGCGTCGGAGATGGCCTTAAAGTATTTCTGGATGAAGGGGAAGTTGACGCCGGCGGGGGGCATGGCGATGACGGCGTCCGCGCCGCACTTTTGGGCGAACTGGGCGTAGTTGACGGCTTGGGGCGTACAAGGCGCCGCGACGTTGGCGATGATGGCGAGGCGTCCGTTTGCGACCTGGCAGGGAATGCGGATCATGAGCTTGCGCTCGTCCTCGCACAGGGCCTCGAACTCGCTGACCATGACGGGGGTGGTGATGGAGGTGGAACCGCACTGAACGATGAACTCGATCTCCTTGGCGAGGACGTCCTCGTCGATGTGGTCCGAGTCGGTAAAGGGCGTCATGGGGATGGCGCTTGAACCCTTGGCGTTGTGAAGATCAAAGGGCATGATGTTTCCTCCTGTCTATGGCGATGGATGCAAAGGGCTGAAGCGATGCGCGCGGGCAAACCTCACGCGGTCGCCGTTTGCCTATGCATTTGCGGCGCACGGCCGGGCCGCAAGCGGCGCGGCGGCAGTCGCCGTCCCGCTCCTTGTCGTCTTTTCACCTTCTGCGCGTTGTGCGTATTGCGCGCCGTCGCGCACCTCGCCACGCGCCTCGCGTTTTCTCTTTTGCGGCGCGGGCCTCCGAGGGCGGGCGGGTGGGCGTTCCTCTTCGCGTCCTTCTTCGCCGCTTTTAACCCCAGGGGCGAGGTCGCAGGAGAGGGGGCCACGGCCACCTCTCCCGGGGCTCTGAGCGATTGCTTCCTTGTTTGAACTTTCCCAATCGGAAGCAATCGCTCAGGCCCGCTAGTTGAAGAACCTATCCCTGCACCACTCGTCGTCCCACTCATCGGTGGACACCCACACGCCGGGGAGTCGCTTGTCCACGTGCTGGGCGAGGACTTCGTCATTATAGTCGTCGATGCCAAGGCCGGGGCGGTCGGGCACGTCAATGAAGCCCCGGTTGATGATGGGCCCGCCCTTACACTTGACCATATCCTCCCACCAGGGCACGTCGTTGGCGTGGAACTCCATCGCCAGGAAGTTCTCCGTAGCGGCTCCGATGGTTGCGGCGGCCATCGCGCCCACCGGGCCCTCGGCCATGTGCACCGCCATGCGGATGCCGAAGTCCTGGGCGATGTCCCCCAACTTCTTCGTCTCTAAGATGCCGCCCAGCGTCAAGGGGTCCGGATGCACCACCGAGATCGCGCCCGCCTCGAACAACGGCAGGAAGCTCTCCTTGAGGAACTGGTCTTCTCCCACGCACAGGGGGATCGCCGTCGCCTCGCTCAGCCTCTTCCACTGGTCGGTGTACTGCCACGGAATGCAGTCCTCCATCCACGCCAGGTTATACTTCTCCAGCCTGCGCGCCAGGCGGATCAGCTCCTCCACGCCCATGAAGCCGAAGTGGTCCGCCGCGAGCGGAATCTTGTAGCCGATGATGGACCGCACGTCCGATACGTACTTCTCCATGATGTCCAGGCCCTTTTCCGTCAACTGCACCCCGGTGAACGGGTGCATGATGTTCGTGTAGTCAAACGCCCTGTTGCGCCAGTAGTACTTCTCCAGCTTGTCGGCGCGCGGGTCGTCCCGAAGCTCCCTGCTCTTGCGGAACACCGCGTGCGCCGCCTCCTGGCTCATGAGCGGGTACGACAGCGCGTCCTCGATGCCGTCCAGCAGGTTGATGCCAACGTCCATCTTGAGCATCGTGTAACCCTTCTCCATGCGCTTCTTCAGCGCGAGGCCCATCTGCTCGCCGGCGGAGCGGTCCTCGCTCAGGTCCACGTCCGTATCGCAGTAGATCCGCGCCTTCTTGCGAAACGCGCCCCCCAGCATCCGGTACACCGGGATTCCGTACGCCTTGCCGGCGATATCCCACAGCGCCACCTCGATGCCGCTCACGCCGCCCGCCTGCCGCCCGTGAAACCCAAACTGCTTAATCCTTCTAAACAGCCTGTCCACGTCGCACGGGTTCTCGCCGATTAGGCGGCTCTTTAGAAACTTTCCGTACGTTGCGCTCGATCCGTCCCGCTGCTCCCCAAGCCCCACGATCCCCTGATTCGTCATTACCTTCACCAAAGTCAACGGATACGGAGCTCCCCCGATGTTCGTAAACCGTATGTCCGTAATCTTTAGCTCGCTCGGCTTCGAATACGGATTCACATACTCCAGCGCCTCCTCATAACCCTTCTTCCACGTCGCTTCGTTCGCGTTTTGCACGATAAAACCTCTCCCTTCATAAGAAGGCGGCCGAAGTCATCGGCCGCCTCGCAGTGCAAACGTTTACCCTATTGTAATGAAATCCCGTTGGCCGCGGCGAAATCGGCGATCTGCTTTCCCTTTTCCTCATAAACGCGCTCGATTCCGGCGTCCTTGAGCTTCTGGATCAGGTCGGGCAGCCCCTTCGCAGGGTCTACCATGCCCCAGGACAGTGGCTTGGCGTACTCGGTTTCCACATTGGCGATGGCCGCCAGCTCGTTCTTGAGGGCTTCGGAGTTGAACACGAAGCCGGGGATCGGGTTATACACCGCGCGGTTCGCGAACCAATCTTCCTGAAGATTGGGCCACTGGTCCCACGCGCCGGCGATGGGCTTGATGAACCGATCCATGCGCCACGCCGCGGTGCCGGTGGAGGCGCCGGGCAGGTATTCCTGGCTGTTGGCGGTTACATTGCCCTCGCCGTCGACCGTCCAGTGAACGCCTTCGATGCCGTAGAAGTTAAGGTCAAACAGTTCCTGATCCTGCCTAATGGTCTCCAGCGCGATCAGTGAGCGGGTGATGTCTTTAGCGGTCGTGGGTACCGCCGCTCCACCCTGAATGTAGGGGCGCGGGCGGATCTTCTTATCCTTGGAGGCGACCTCCCACCACTCCACCTTCCACTCGGGGTTGCTGGTGTTCATGGTGGCGTACGTGTCTTTAAAGTCCTGGGTGTTCATAAGGCAGGTGGCGCTCTTGCCGTTTTTGAAGGTATCGCGTGAAGAAACCTTGTTCACCAGCGCGCCCTTGGTCCAGAAGCCCTTCTGCGCCCAAGTGTACATGCGCTCGACATACTGAGCGTATTCCGGCGTCTCGGCCAGCGAAATCAGCGTGCAGGTCGGGTCGTCGAAGTAGAAGCCTTCAAATCCCCAGCCGGCGATGCCGCCCGCCGAGCCGTAGTTGCCCAGGTCCTGGCCACCCACATCCCAGGGCACCATGGCGGGCTCGTTGTCCTTCACGGCCTGCAGGTACTGCTCCATCACGTCCAGCGACGTGATATCGGGAACGCCGTACTTCTCACGAAGGTCGCCGCGGGTTACATAGCCCTCGGTGTAGATAACGTTGACGTCGGAGGGCACCATGTAGGTGTGCCCGTTGACGGTGGCCTCTTTAAAGGCCTCCGGGTTCATCTGCTCCATCGTCAGTGGCATGTAGGTGTCAAGGTGATCCTCCAGGGGCAGGTATGCGTTTTTGTAGCACAGGTTGTAAAAATCCAGCCACGCGGCGGCAAAGATCAGGTCGATCTGCTCGCCGCTGGCGAGCACGAGCGGATATTTCGTGTTGGTATCCGCCCAGGTGAGGAACGTGATGTTCATCGTGGTATTGATCTTTTCTTCCAGCATCTTGTTGAACTCCGCCTGCACTTTCTGGAAGTCGATCTGCTCGTCTCCGGCAAAGTACAGGTTCAGTTCCACTTTCTTGCTCAGGTCGAAGGCGTTTTTAGGCGACCATACGCCGTCCACCACGGCCGAGGGCGCCTGCGGCTCGTCGGACGGGGCGGCCGACGCGGCGGCCGTCGATGCGGCCGCGCTTTGGCTGACTGCGGCGGAGGTCCCCGCCGGCGAAGGGCTGGGCGACGAACAGGCCGCCAACACCAGCGCCAACACGAGGATTAGAACGATGAAGCTCTTTTTCACGATGTCTCCTCCTTCGGTTCATATGCGTTTCTATCTTTGGCACGACCCGCGCCATAGGATGCAATGTTCTCAAATTCGAAAAAGACTATCCCTTCACCGAGCCGATGGTTACCCCTGAGATGAAATACCGCTGCACAAACGGATACACGAACATGATCGGGCCGATCGCCACCACCGTCATCGCCAGTTTGAGCGATTGTTCGGGCATTTGCGGCATCGAAATGCCGGCTTCCGACGCGATGATCGCGGCGAAGCGCACTGAGTTGATCATCTTATACAGCAGGAATTGCAGCGGAAACAGATGCTGCTTTTCGATGTAGAGCATCGCGTTATACCAGTTGTTCCAGTAGCCCAGCGCGATGAACAGCCCGATCGACGCGAGCGAAGGCCCCATCAGCGGCAGGATGAGCCGGATAAAAATCTTAAAATCCCCCGCGCCGTCGATTTTGGCCGATTCGGTAATCTCGTCGGGGATGGAGCGGGTAAAGTTGCGCATGATCAGGATGTAAAACACGTTCAGCATGCCGGGCAGCAGCATGGCCAGCGGGTTGTTCTTAAGCCCCAGGTAGCGGATCATCAGAATATAGCTGGATACCATGCCGCCGCTGAAGAGCGTGGTAAAGTAAAAGAAAAACGCAAACTTGCCGCGGTACTTAAAGTCGGTTCGCGCCAGCACATACGCGGTCATGGATGTAATGAAAAGGCCGAGCGCGGTACCGGTTACGGTGAGCGCCGCCGTTACGCCGTAAGAGCGCAGGATATCCTTGGGTACCTTAAAGATAACCTCGTACGCCTCCGCCGAAAACTCCACCGGGATGAGCCGGTAGCCGTACAGGTAGAGCGACTGCTCCTTGGTGAACGACCCTGAAATGACGAACAGGAATGGAATCAGGCAAAAGACCGCCAGGATCGTGATGATCACATAGCCGATCGTATTATACGCAAGCACGTCCGTCCGGCGGATCGCATTGCGGGTTCTCATAGCCCTCTTTTGCTTCGTTGTCATATTTCCGCTCCCTTCCCGCTAAAACAGCGCGTAATCGTAGTCGATCTTGCGCACGATGCCGTTGACCGTTACGATCGTAACAAAGCACAGGATCGACTGATAGAACGCCGCGGCCGAGGACATGCCAAAGTCAAACGAGCGCAGCAGCGAGCGGAACACGAAGGTATCGATGACGTCGGTGGTGGAATAGAGTTGGCCGTTTTCGCCCACTGTTTGGTAGAACATATCGAAGTTCGAGCGGAAGATCGAGCCCACCGACAAAAGCAATAAGGTAGCCAGCGTGGGCATGAGCAGCGGCAGCGTGACGTAGCGGATGCGCTTGAAGATATTGGCCCCGTCGATGGTCGCCGCCTCGTAAATCTCCACCGGCAGCCCCATGATGGCCGCAAGGTACAATATGGAGCCGTAGCCTACCCCCTTCCAAAGGTTGGCGACGCCCAGGATCACCGGCCACAGATCCGGCCTCTGGTACACGTCCACCGGCGCCATGCCCAAGGTTCTGAGCAGTCCGTTCATCAGGCCGATGTCGTAATTGAAGATGTTGTACATAAACGCGCCCACGACCACCCAGCTGATGAAGTGCGGCAGAAACAGCATGGATTGCGCAACTTTTTTATACTTTCCGCTGCGCAACTCGGACATAAACAGCGCCACGATAATTTGCAGTAGATTGCCCGTGGTCATAAACAAGATGTTGTAAAAAAACGTATTGCGCGTCACCGTCAACGCCTGGCCGGAAATAAAGAAAAAGCGAAAATTCGTAAAGCCCGCCCACGGACTGCCGAAAATGCCTTTGGCAAAGTCGTATTCCTTAAAGGCGACGATCGAGCCGGCCATGGGCAAATACGCGAAGATAACGAAATACGCAATCGCTGGCAACAGCATGAGAAAAAGCGTATGGTTCTTTTTAAGCTCCTTAGCCAACGCTTTCACGGCACCCTCTCCTCTCGAAGTGTTTACAGTATACACATGGATTTCACAATTCTATAGCGGTAAAAGCTATTATCTTCCGATGAAACCTATTGGATTTGCGCGGAAAATGCCGGATCGAACGGGCAAAAACGGCGCATTCTCGGCGAATTGAGCCGACCGTGAGCGCCGCTTAGCTTTTGCGCGCTCTGGCAATCGCCATCGCGCTGTGGTACGATATTTTCGCCATCCAACCTTAGGATGGAACGCCCCCGGGTTCGGAAGGGAGGCCCAGGCCATGCGGCGGATCTTCTCCAGTTGGCTGCGCAGCCTTAACCTGCGTACGAAGCTGTTCATCACCATCATCATCTCCGCCCTAGTGCCGCTCTTTGCGGTGATCATCACGCTCTATGCCTATCTGAGCGGCTCCCTGAGCGACCAGAGCGAGTACGCGGCGCGCACTACGCTAAGGCAAACCCGCGACTATCTGGCCTACAAGGCCAGCGAGGTGGTGGCGCTTTCGGATACGCTGATGTTCGCGCCGAGCGTGCGCACCATCCTCTCCCGCCCGCTGGCCGAATCCGAACAGAACGTCGTGCAGCAGATCCACGACGCCAACGAAATGTCCGGTCTGTTTCAATCGATGATCTCCGGCCGCCAGATCAGCGGCGTTAGGATGTACGTGCGGCCAAGCCTGATCTATTCCCAAGAAAACGTCAACTTCTTCGATTATAGCGATATTGTCGACACCCAGTGGGTGCACAACATGTTTGCCCACCAGGACAAAATTACCTGGTTTTCCGCCGAGGAGTTAGGCGACGGCCTTGGCATGGTGGCTGCATGCCGCCCTGTGCGCGACTACGAGCAGTTTGACCGCTACATCGGCGTACTGCGCGTGGACATCGACGAGGATACCCTAGATTCCATCGTGGCGCAAGCACAGTCCACGCCCGGCGCCGTCGCTCTGCTCGTAAACTCGCGCGGCCGCCTACTTACGCCCAGCGCCATGCGGGAGGCGGAGCGCGACGCGCTGATCTCCTGGGCGCTTGATAGCGTGGCGGAGGACGAGGCCTCCTGGCGCTATGAGATGATCGACGGAGAGAAACGTCTTCTGGGCGTCACCGACATCCCCAATACCGATTGGACTCTGCTGTGCGCCGTTCCGCTGAGCGATATTTTGGCGCCCTCCAGGGCCATGGTGGCGCCGCTTCTGGTCACCACGGCGATCTGCGCGCTGATCACCACAGCGCTGGCGCTGCTGTTTTCGCGCAATACCGGCAAGCGCGTCGGCGACCTGCTCGACGAAATGGCCCTGCTCGAAACCGGCTCATTCGCATCGCCCGCGCCGGACGAACAGTGGCGCGACGATATCGGCATCCTTTCCTACCAATTTCACCGGATGCGCGAGCAACTCTATAGCACGCTAAGAGAGCGCAGCGACGCGCTGGACAGGCTCCGCCAATCCGAACTGCGCGCGCTTCAGGCGCAAATCAACCCGCATTTTTTGTACAATACGCTGGATTTTATCCGTTGGGATGCGCTGAACCACGGCGCGCAAGGCCTGGCGGACACCGTGCTTGCGCTGTCCCGCTTCTACCGGTTGAGCCTGAGCGGCGGGCAAGATACGGTTGCGCTTTCGCAGGAGATCGAACACGTGAGCACATACTTGCAAATTCAAAATGCGCGCTTTGAAAATGAAATTGCGCTTACCGTAGACGTGCCGGAAGATATGCTGCCGCTTACGATACCGCGCATTACGCTGCAACCGCTGGTAGAAAACGCGGTATACCACGGCATCCTGCCGGCGTTTGCCGGCGGTCTGATCCAAATTGGCGAGGTGCGCATAGCGGGGCATTGGGTTGAGGAAGGCTTTGTCGTGCGCGTGGAGGACAACGGCGTGGGTTTAGAAGAAGACGTGCGCCAGCGGCTCTTTACACAGCAAGAAGCCGTCGCCCGGACGGACGGCGGCTATGGGCTCGGCAACATCGCCGAGCGATTGGCCATTTTAGGGGGACCGCAGAGCAAAATCGAGGTGGAAAGCCAGAGCGGCAAGGGAACCGCCATCGTCATCTTTTTGCCTACGGACCGCCCGCCGGTCGTATAGCTTTCGTCGCAGTGGCACTTGCCTACAACGCGACGTAAAGTTCGGAATACTTCGGCCCTGCGACAAACCCTAATTTTCGGTATAGGGATTCGGCGGGGTTTCCGACCATAACCCCCAACGTAATTACGGGAGAGATGGAGCTCGCCTTGCCGATCGAGTGAAGCATCATGGCTTGGGCCAATCCGCGTCTGCGAAAATCCGGCCGGACAGATACCTGATGGATCGTAGAAAAGTTGTTGGGCGAGTCTGGGTAGATCCCGGCGATGCAGACTCCGGCGATCGCATTGCCCTCGCATTGCCGAACCAACGTGCCGATATGAAGCGTGTCGGTTTGAGAAAACAGGGCAAAGCGCCTCTCGATCGCGTCGCTTATGTCGTTTTTGTTTGGCTCTCTCACTGTAGACGTATATCCGGCCGAATGGGCCTCATATACGGTTTGTACAATTTCCCGTTTATCACTTTCAACCGGAGCGGCAAAATAGAAGCCGCCGGAAAAGCTCGGCGAGGTTTTAGACGTCGGGCGCAGCATTCTGCGCTCAGAAAATAAAACCTTCGCATTCCACTCCCTGGTCAGGATAAGCTCGTCGCCTTCGCACATAAATGTAAGGCCGATTCTATTTTCAGAACAGCATTGTGCAATATAGCCCAAAACATATCTCCAGAACAAACTTTTATCCACAAACGGCGCAGCGATAAAAGGATACGACAAGACGCGCCCATCCCATGTGAATCCACCGATTAACGCGGCTCCCTCAAAAACAAAGTAGCCGCTTGTGCCGACTGTAGGCCGTAAGCTCTCCATCCAATCAAAACTACAAAAGATATTCGATTCCGCATATACCGCGTAGTATTTTGCGTATTCCTCTACCTCTGCCCTTTTGAAGCTGCCGTTCATCCGCCCACCTCCGCATATTCCGACCTATCGTCATGCGCATTTACCCGCGATAAATCATAATACGTATTTCGTCTAATTGCCATTTCATGCCACATGTCACCTGAAAAACGGGAATACAGACGAGTAACCATGGGGAACGCGGCGCGTCGTCGGGGCGCACTGCGCTCTGAACCCCTACCAAGCTGCGGCATGGTAGGAGTTCTGGCGCTTCGTGGCCCCTCCTCTTCTTCCAAGGCGCTGAGGCGTCTTGGAAGAGTAAGAAGAGCGAAGAACGTGCGCTCCGGTTTCTTGCCCTCGTCGTTCTTCTTACTCCTCAAAACCGCCTCAGCGGTTTTGAGGAAGAGGAGGAACGGCGCAGTGAGCGAGCTTTCGCGTCGCAACGCGGAAGCGAGCGATATGAAGCTCGCAACGACGAGCACTACGCTCCATTCCCCGCACACTGCGGTGCTGCGGGGAATTGCCGCTACGTAAAACCTCCTCTTCCCAAAGATACTGAGGTTTCTTTGGAATTGAGAAGAGCGAAGAACGTGCGCTCCGGTTTCTTGACCCGTCGTTCTTCTTACTCCTCAAAACCACCTCAGCGGTTTTGAAGAAGAGGAGGAGCGGCGCAGTGAGCGAGCTTTCGCGTCGCAACGCGGAAGCGAGCGATATGAAGCTCGCAACGACGAGCGACGACGAGACATCACATCGTCTTTCGCATCACCGAAGGCAATACGCCGCGGCTCTTTTTAAAGATCCGGGTGAAATTCTCCACGGAACCAAAGCCGCACCGCACGGCGATTTCGTATAGGTGCAGCGAAGGGTCGTGCAGCATGTGCTCGGCCACTTCCACGCGGCGCTGGGTGATGCAGGCGTTGATGGTCTGCCCGGTCTCTTTCTTAAACACCGAAGAGAGATAGTTGGGGGTCAAATACACCTTGTGCGCAATGCCGGCAATGGAAAGCCGCGGGTTGACATATTCTTCGTGAATGAGGGCTAATACCTCCCGAACGGTGCGATTGTCGCCGCTATAGAGCGTCTTGCGGTCGATCGTTTCTCGAATGCGAATCTCCGCATAGTTCATCGCCTCGCTTAGGTACTGGCACGCGCGCACGGCTGCGGCATCCCGGGCAGGGTCTGCGTCGGGCAGCTTGCTTACAAGGTTAAGCGCCATATCGAGCGCCGTGCGCGGCTTAAGATCGTAGGAGCCAAGCTCTTGGGCAAGCGCCGCGAGCCCCTTGAGCGCGGTCGTTTCATCTCCCATGCGCGCGGCATCGGCCACCGTGTTGATCATCCCTTCATTAGGCTCATACGGCAAGAGTTTTCCGATTTGCCGGGCATAGAGCAGCTGACCGCCAGTAAAGAACGTTCTCTCCAGCGCGCGCCTGGCGCCCTGGCACGACAGCGGCGCGTCGTTGATAGAAAAGAACGTATCTCCCACGCCGGCAAACACCCTGCACGAAGGGCCTGCCAATTGCTCCGCCGTGCCCAGCAGCAAGGGGGCCAACGAAGCGACATCCTGATGTTTCGTTAGAAGATGGACGACGACGTCGTTGCCCTCCCTGGCGCATAAAAGATAGTTGTGCGACGGGCCGTTAAAGCGGCTGCACAGCGCAGACATCGTCTGCTCACGCTGAACTACCGACAGGCCGGCGGCCTCTTCGGGCAAGCGAAAGGAGAGGATCATCGCGGTAAACTTTGCGCCTTCAGGGTCCAGCGCCGCTTGCTTAAGCCTCTGCACCCAATCGCCTTTAAGGCGCTTTCCGAAATCAGCCATTTCCAGCGACAAGGCCATCCGCAGATCTTGCACATCCCATCGCTCGCCCTTGGTCGCACTTTCGCGCCGACTGCGCACCTGGCCGGCAGCCTCGTCTATCGCGCGCTCCAGCTCCGCAATCTCAAACGGCTTTTCGACATAGGCGACGGCGTGCAGCCGAATGGCGGAAAAGAGGTATTCCTTATCGGCATAGCCGCTCAGGAAGATAACCCGGCAATCCGGATGCCTTTCAAAGAGATGCTGCGCAAAGCGAATGCCGTCCATACGCGGCATGCGAATGTCACAGATGGCAATATCCGGCCGAAAAGAATCGGCAATTTCCAGAGCGTCCTGGCCATCGTTGGCCGTTCGGATCTCCTCGACCTCCCACCGCCCCCACCGCACATGCTGAAGGATGCCCTCGCGGCTCTGCTTTTCGTCGTCCACAACCAACACGCGCACCGGCGTCCTCCTCCTTACTTCGGCAGCATATTCACAAAACCGTAACCATCATATAACGTATCGAGAAAAAGCGCAATTCACATTGCAGTTCGACTTTCCCTGTTTACTTGACAAATTCACCAAAAAACTACATAATACGTCATACGTATTACTGTGAAACGAGGTGCGCAAATATGCAGCTAGACCGGCGCAAAGCAGCCGATATCGTACACAACCGGATGCGGGATATGATTCTGCAAGGCCAGTGGAAGCGCGGAGCGCGCATTCCGCCGGAAACGGCGCTATGTGAAATGTTCGGCGTAAGCCGGGTGACCGTGCGCGAGGCAACGCACCGCCTCGCAGGCCAGGGCATCGTAAGCGTCAGGCAGGGCGACGGCACCTATGTTGCGGATATAACACCGGCAGCTCTGATGCAAAACATACTGCCTTTCATGGTAGCGGACGGAGCCTCGATCCGCCAGGCGCTGGAATTTCGCTCCCTTTTAGAGGTGGAGGCCGCAAGGCTCGCCGCCCACGCCGCAAACCAAGAAGATGCCGAGCTTTTGCGCGAGATCCTCGATGAAGAGCGCAAAAGTGGCCATACCGTAGAAGAGAACGCGCTGCTGGATCAGCTTTTTCACGAAACCATCGCCAAGGCGGCGGACAATCCGCTGATCGAAGCGAACATCATCCTGGTGAACGACATTCTTTCCCGGAGCATGGATGAGATCATAGGCCGAACGAATACGGAAGATGTACTGATGTACCATTGGCTGATCCTCGACGCAATCGCTCAAGGCCGCGAAGGCGATGCCGTCGCGGCAATGAAGACCCATATGGAGCGCATGCTCAGGAGTGTTGTAGGCGTTAAGGCACAGTAGCCCGACTCCGCAAGGCTGTCGGTACGAAAAAGTCGGCTCAAGCCGCAATCCTTCCAACGGACTACCGCGCAAGCCACCAGGCGATCAGCGCAAGCTGCGCCACAAACATGGCGGGAATGCCTACAACAAACTTCGCGTGCTGCGTCTTATGCCGAAACGCCAGCATGCCTGCCATGCCGCCGAGACTGCCGAAACACGCCGACGCGATGAGCAGCGTGCGTTCGGAAATGCGCCAGGCCTTCTTTTGCGCGCGCGCCTTATCGGCCCCCATCAGGATAAACGCGACGATATTCGCTACGAGCAAGAGGGCGATCCACCATAGGTTGGGCAAAAGGCTCTGCCAAACGGCGTGCACGGCCCGCCTCCTCTCCCAATAAAAAAGGGGGCCTGAGCCCCCTAAGTTTACCGGCAGACTGTATTATTTGAATAGGTTGCGCACAGAAGAGCCGCGTTGCGTTACGCCTCTGAGCGGTCGAGCTTGATGCACTTGTATTCACACTTAAGCTTATAGCCCAAATCCTGCGCGAGCTTCAGCGAAATCTTGTTGGCGGCATCCCAGCACGGGTAGCGCCCCTGCGATACGCATGCGAGCACCAGCGCGGCGCCGCACGCCTTGGCAAGCCCCTTGCGGCGGTGATCCTCTCGCGTTTCGATCTGCACCTCGATGCCGCCGTCGTAGATGCTGAAGGAAGAGGCGCCCGCGACGAGCTCGTCCCCATGAAGGGCGCAAAAACCGATGCCGCGCTCCACGTAGTCGTCCGCATCCGGAAAGAACGAGCAAAAATCGCGCGACCATTCGTTTTGCATCGCCAGGTGATAGATCTCATCGTCCATCCCCAAAAGGGTATATCCCTCGGGGACATCGCGCATCATCGCACGCAGGCGGTCCTTATCGAAGCCTTTGAGCGTCTGCTCGGTGGCGTATCGGGTATATACGTACGTCATCTCCGGATGCGCCGCCTCGATCAGCGGAATCCACCCGTCGTCGCAGCAGATGATGTTAAGCTCCGCCCTTCCTTCGGGCGCATAGGTGGCAAACTCCTTCGCGTTTTCGCTGGCAGGATCGCCTCCGAAAAATAAAAGGTCGTTGACTTCAATCGAAGCACAGCGCGGAAAAGAGAGGTCGTCGCAAAAGCCTTGTCCGGCATAGCCCTGCAAAAACGTTTTGATGAGCGAATCGTGTATCCCGTCGAATAAGGGCCCGACCCGGCGTTTTTCCTGCGGGGTGGTGATCTCGTACCGTTCCATGCAATGCCCCCTTATCGGTATTTATTGTAACGAATAAAGAAGGCGTTGTGTTGCATTGCGGGTTAATTTTGCGATATACGCTTGACAAACACCACCGGCAACCGCCAAAAAACCGAAATCATTCCCCTATAGCCGGCATTCCCGCCCGCATGTCGGCGGGTCGACGCGGGGCCGCCTTCCCTTGGGACGCTCAAGACGCATCCCTAAAACCCGCTTTGTGTTAAGAATGTACGGCTCATCTCCAGCGAAGTAAACGGCGTATCGCGCAAGGTCGCGTCCTGTTCGACAAACGCGTACCTCACCTTCGTCTCTCGGCAAGCCTTGAAGATCGCATCCCAGTTAAGGTTGCCCGATCCGATTTCGCAGAACATCTGTTTCACGGCGCGCGGGTTCTCTTCGCCGGGCAAGATCTGCATGTCCTTGAAGTGGACCACATCCATGCGGCCGTTCAGCTTGCGTATCCACGCCGCCGGGTCTCCGCCACCCGCCTGCACCCAGTATGTATCCAGCTCGAACTGAACGGCCGGGTCGGTTTCGTTCAGCAAAATGTCGTAGCCGAGCGTTCCTTCAAAGTTTACAAACTCGAAGTTGTGGTTATGATAGATGAACGTCATGCCCTCGTCCTTGAAGCGCCTGGCAATCGCAGAGGCTTCCTTCGCAAACTGTTTGTACCCTTGCGCGCCCGCATCGGAATACTTGGCCGGCATGGCCCCGACGCCCGGGTAGCTGACGCCCCAGAGCCTGTGCGTGCTTACCACGCCTTCAAAGTCGTTTTGCATCGCCTCAAAGGAGATGTGCGTCGTCGGCGCTTCGAGCCCATATTCCTCCAGCGCGTCGCGAATGGCCTGCGGCGGAATATCGGCGCTTTGCCCTGACAGCTGCACGTAATCGTAGCCCATGGTCTTCACCCTCGCCAACGCGTCGGAGATGCCCTCCGCCGTTTGCGTATAGGCGCGAACCGTGTACATCTGCGCTCCAATAGCTATCATTCCGTCATCCTCCTTTGTTATTCTCGGTTGGGAAAGTATTTTCGGCAAAAATCTTCTCAGCATCGGACTTTAGCATATTATACACCCGTTTGCAGCGCCATCACAACATCGTAGACGATGCGCACGGTTAGGATCGCAAGCACGACGGCGATCAGCGCGCGTATCAGCTTAGCCCCGCGCCGCACGGCAAAGTGCGCGCCCAGCGCCCCGCCCAGCACGCAGCACGCCGCAGCGGGCAGTGCAAGGGGGAAAAGCACCTGGCCGCTCCCTGCAAAGGCAGCGAATGCCGCTATGTTGGACGCAAGGTTTACCACCTTGGCTGAACCCGACGCCGTCACGGGCTCTATCCCCAGCAAAAGCGTAAAGGCCAGAATCAGAAACGTGCCCGTGCCTGGGCCGAAAAAGCCGTCGTATGTGCCGATCACCAATCCGATTCCCGCGCACATAATCGCTCTGGGAAAGGGTCGGAACGAGCGCGGGGCGCGGGGCGCAAGATCCCGGCTGCGTAGCATCGGCACCGCCGCCAATGGCAAAAGCGCGGCGATCATCACCCTGACCGCAACGGGAGAAAGCATCATCTGCAGACGCGCGCCAAGGTACGAGCCCGGCAGCGCCAGCGCCACCGCGGGCAGCGCCGCGCGCCAATCCACGTTGCCCGAGCGCTGGAAGCGGATGAGCGCGGCCGTGGCGCCGCACAATGCCGACGTTTTGTTGCTACCCGACGCCAGGTGTGGTGGAAGCCCCGCCAGCAGATAAGCGGGCAGGGTAATGAGCCCGCCCCCGCCGGCGGCGGCGTCGATAAAACTGCCCAGCAGCACCATCGGAAGCACGATCAAGTACATCAGCGGCGTTACGGCCATAAGAAAACCTCCGGCGCCACATTCGGCGGTGGATCCGCGATGGCAAGGCGCATTCCACACAGTATACCACGCCGGGCGCGGTTTGCGCGAACATGCCATGGTATGATACGCTGTCGCTGGAAAATCGGAAAGGGGGCGCGGCATTTGGCAAAAGCGCTGATCTTGGATATGGATGGCACGATGATTGACTCCGAGCGCACGATCATTAGGCTTTGGGGCGACATCGCCCGGGAGCTTGGGCATATGTTCGACGATGCCGTGATGATCGCCACCGTGGGCACCACCTATGAAGCCACGGAGCAGGCGATGCTCAGCGCCTATCCCGACGCGCCGCATGCACAGATTCGCGCGGAGGCATCCCGGCGCTTCCACATCCTTCGGGATGAGGGCAATATACCGTTGCGCCCGGGCCTTATGAACCTTCTTGACGCCGCGCGGGAAAGGAACTTGCCCGTGGGCGTGTGCACCTCCACGCGCCGGGCATCCGCCGAGGCGACGCTCGCGGCGTGCGGAATCCTTCCGCGGATCGGAGCCATGGTTTGCGCGGGCGAGGCGCAGGCGGGCAAGCCCGACCCAGCCCCGTATCTGCTTGCCGCGCATCGGCTGGGCGTTGAGCCCAAGGATTGCGTGGCCGTGGAAGATTCTCCCTCCGGCGCGCGTTCGGCGCTTAGCGCGGGCATGCGGGTGGCGGTGGTTCCGGATCTCGTGCCCGTACCTGCGGATGTTGTCCCGCGCGCGCGGGTGCTTACCACCCTTTCGCAGGCCGCGGATCTGCTGGATGAATAGGGCTGTTCTCTATGTCGGAGGGAGGAATCCGAATCGCTTACCCGATGGATAACCGCGCTACAAAACATCGAAGATAAAAAATTGCCTCGCACGCCTTCCCGGGCATGCGGGGCAATTGATCATTCCGAAACTTTCCTATGCCAGCAGCACTTCCGGCACAAGCTGCACGTCGCGAGCGTTTTCCGCGCACACGGCGAGCACCGAGGCGACGATGGACGAAGCCATCTTGACCGCGAGCACCAAGTCGGTATCGGCGCGGTGCGGCGCATCCAAATATGCCCTTTGGGCGTCGTCGAGAAGGGCGAGAATGCCCTGCGCGTCCGGGGGAAGCGCCCCGGGCGCAAACGAGGCCGCCCTGCGCCCGACGAGGCGCGGATGTCGCATCATCACCGTATGCTGGTGAATTTCATATAAAAAGTGTCCGCGCATCGAACCCCGATAGGCGCTTGAGTGGACATGGCAAAAAAAATCGCATAGATAGTGGCTTAGAATGCCCAGCTGCATCGAATAAACCGCATCGAGGTTCTCGCCCATCACCGGATACTCGCACAGCGCAAGGATGCGCCGACGGACAAAGCCCATCGACTGATCCGCAAAATGCGGCGCGGAAACCAGATAGTGCGAAACATCGGGATAGATGTTGCCGTATAAAAACCATCGCCGATCAAGCTTCAGCGGGGCCACGCGGGAAACCGCCGCATAAATTTTTGTCGCGAGCGCGGCATGGGTCGGTACGGTCAAGTTCATTCCTCCCGGCGTTATGAAATCGGGCGCGCCGCCCGCAATCGGTATTATAACCCGATTGCGGCGGCTTCGCTACACAATTCTATTCGAATCTTTGATGGAAAATCTTGATTGGCAATCGGTCATATATCGGTTAAATTATTTTTTCCCGAAAATGCCCTTAAACCAGTTAACCACAGAGGTCCACCCATCCTGCACCTTTTGGAAAAACCCCGCAGTGCTCTGCTGAGCCTTTTGCAGGTTTTCCAGTGTTTTGGTGATATTTACCACCTGTTCGGCGAGCTTGTCGGGGTCGATATCCAGCTTAATGAGCTTGAGCAAAAGCTGCGTGAGCATCTCTACTTGTTCATCCGTCAGTTCAATGCCCAGTTCCTTCGCGCCGTCGCGAATGGCCGGCCGGATGGCTTCAGGGGTATCGAGCCCCTGCTTAATCACTTCTTCTTTCAATTGAGCGATCAGCGCGGCGGCCTCTTCCTGCCCCAGCAGTTCGCCCAATTGACCTGTAAGCGCCAGCTCTTCCCCTGCGGCATCCTTGGCCTCGGCCTTCAGTTCCGAGCCCGCTGCCGACTCATATGCCTTATAGATTCCGGCGAGCGCGGCGGTACCCGATACCTGGAAAGGCGCGGCCACCACGACGCTAGCGTCGCTGATGCCCGCGGTGATCAGCGCGTTTTTGTACATTTCTCCGGTCGCCCAGGTGATGTTATGGGTGGTGACGGTAATGCCCTTGCCCGACTCGAGCAACGTGACCGACGAGCAGGAGATCGAGCGCGTACCGATCTGCGCCGCGGATATGTAGCTGCCCAACAGTTCCTTCTCCTCTTGGTTGGTAACCGTAATGAGCCGGGTGGCCGTGCCGTCGGCCGGCTGAAGCAGCTTGAGCATTTCGTCGCGCTGTTCCTGGGTAAGATCCGCGCCGAGGCTGATGATGGACGCCGAATCCGCAAGCGCCGTCACGGGCAGGAAAAGGCACAGCGCCACGACGAGCGCGCAAATTCTCTTCGCATGTTTCACGCGGGAACACCTCCTAGTAATCATACGATATCCCCCAGCGATAATACGAATTCTCTCTACCAATTGTTGCTCGCCTTGGAAAAAAGCGGCGCGGGCCTTTAGGATCTACTAACACAAGCGAGAGACAAAGTCTCCAAACGCGGCTCGCTCTATCTTCGGCAGTCTATTGAGCCTGCCAAAGATAGGGCGGCGTTTTGCGGCCCGACTCCATCGGATACTTCCCGTATCTTCTTTATGGTTCTTAGGCAAAACAGGCTGCATAAAATTGTGCCGCCAAAAGCGAAACAAGCTTCCCTTGTAGAAATTAACTGATATACTAAAAACACGAGAGGCACCTCACATTAAAACAGATAGGTGGTTGTTTTATGAAAGACTCATTGCAATACTACAGAGATTCATTTTTATTTACGAAAATCATCAGTCATGATGAAGCAATCGAAGGGGTACCTGGGAATCCGCAATATATATGCCAAATTGTACAAGGACTAATTACCCATGGGGCATGGCTTAAAGTCTACGGAATTTCATCAGAAAATCTAAAAGAAATTTATCCTTTGCATATGGATGATCTTCTGACAGAGGTTTTAGCGCTCGATCCTCGCCCAATTACCATTCCTCGGTTGCCGGAAAGCCGTGTAGTAGCCTCTTGCAGAGAATATGCTACGCTTGCATGCGCCTTGCTAAGAGCAAAAGGCATACCCGCGCGTGGCAGATGTGGATTTTCTGTCTATTTAGGATATCAAGGCGCTTTAGAAGACCATTGGGTGGTAGAATATTGGGATGGAAACAAATGGATCATGTGTGATCCTCAGATTGATCCTTTTCAGTTAAGTATGCTAAGCAAATGGGGGGTCAACGAAGTTGTCTTAAATGACCAAACCATGCTTAGCGATCGTATTCCCAACCCTTACAACCTTTCACCTATGAGCGACTTTCTTTATGCCGGAAGCGTTTGGCAGCTTTGCCGCCGTGGCCTGTTTGATCCCATGAAATGTGGCATTGACGATCATTGGGGATTATGGTTTGTCAGAGGACAACTTTTGCGAGATTTTGCGTCGCTCAACAAAGTGGAGATTGTCCCTTATGAGTGTGGACGGACAAAAAACCTCGATCTAACTTCTTGGCGCCTTATGTCCGCCAATGATTCTGATTTATCACAAACAGATCTCGCGTTGCTGGATGAAGTCGCCGCTTTGACTCTGGATGCTGATGATAACCTTGAGCAAATTATGCGGTTATATGGAAACAACGCTTGTTTACAAGTCCCTCCAAATATCCTTGCATCAAGGTGATGTCTTTGCCGGCAACTTTGCTGCCGCCTTTTCGCTTACCCCTCTTGACTTTTCTAGCTGATCTTATCGCGCCTCATCAGGCGCAAAAATCAACTCGATACCCGGCATTGGATATGCTAACGGACCCTAGCGGTCGGGCGACAGCCATGCCATAAGCCCCGTCATCCCGACGCGCAACGGGTGCGGCTGCGCCGCGAAGGTCTGCGCGCGCCGGCCATAGATCAGGCCGTACAGCCCCGCCGATACGATAAGCCCCGCCAGTACGTCGAGCACCGAATGCTGTTTGATCGCCACCGTCGACACGCAGATCAGCGTCGCCAAAGCGAGCGATACAATCTTCACCGGATGAAGCGGCCGCGCGAAAAAGCGGTGCCGGGCCACGGCGAAATGGATGCCCAGAGAATATATTACGTGAATGCTGGGCAACGAGTTGGTGGGCGTATCGGCGCTATAGATGGCGCCGATCATCCGGCCAAACATCGTATGCCCGACGTAGTGTGGCCTGAGCAGTTGTCCATTGGGAAACAGCGCGAACACGCAGCAGGAAACGGCCATGCCCAATCCTAAAAACAAACTGACTCTTACAAAGCCCGCAGGATCGGTCAGATAGCAAAGCGCCATCACGCCCGCAATGTAAAAGTACCATACGACATAGGGGATGACGAAGGCCGGAACGAAGGGAATTCTGTCGTCCATCTGCGTCTCGATGAAAAATTCAGGTATCAATATCTTTTTTTCTAATAGAAAGAACCACGCCGTAGCGATCAGAAAAGGAAGGATCGCCAGCGCATGCCGCTGTTTCTTTAAAAAGGACGCCACCATAGAACCTCCTTCATATTCGTCGCGAATCGTAGCATGTATATACCCGGTCCACGTATATAGTAACGTATATAAATCCTTCCAGGTTGCCGGACGCATCGAATAACTGCCATAGGTAATGGCGTCGCGCGCCCGCACGACGGTTCCGGGAGAAAGATTCCTCCGGAGCCGACTTGCGCGATGCCTATCTATGATATACTATCATCGCAACGGCGGCAACCGCGACGGGGGCCGCAAAAGACGGGAGGCAGCGCTATGCCGATCCGCCGCGTCGCGCGCACGGTATTGCGCGCGCTCTCCTACCCCGATATCGAACTTGCGCGCAACGTCGGGCTGATCCGCTGGGCGCATGGTTTAACGCTGCCCAAGCTTTTCCGCCCCAAGTACCGCCTGTGGGAGCACGATGTGCGCGTGAGCGACCATCGAATTCCCGTGCGCATTTACAGGCCGCAGGGCAACGACACATTTCCCGTGCTGATCTTCTTCCATGGCGGCGGATGGGTGACGGGCACGATCGACAGCTATGATGCGGTATGCCGCGCCATGGCCGCGCTGACGCGGCGGCAAGTGGTGTCGGTAGATTACCGGCTCGCGCCGGAGCATCGCTTTCCCGCCGCCGCGGAAGATTGCTATCGCGTCGCCAGGGAACTCTTCCTCCGCTCGCAGCTGCTGGGCGTACGCCCCGAAGACATCGCCCTCATCGGCGACAGTGCGGGCGGCAATTTGGCGGCGGCGGTATCGCTTATGGCCCGGGATAGGGGCGAGTTTTCGCCGAAAAAGCAGGTTCTCATCTACCCGGCCTGCGCGGCCGATCATACCGATTCCTCGCCCTATCCATCGGTACATGATAACGGCAAAGACTTTTTACTAACAAGCAAACGAGTACACGAATATATGATGCTCTACGCAGCCGACCTTGCCGATTTTGAGAACCCTTACTTCGCGCCCCTCTCCTGCCAGGATCTGTCGAGCCAGCCGCAGACGCTGATCATCACTGCGGAGTTTGACCCGTTGCGCGACGAAGGCGAAGCCTATGGCGACGCGCTGCGCGCGGCGGGCAACCAGGTGCAGATCGACCGCATGAAGGACACTTTGCACGGCTTTTTATCGCTGGGCGAACGTTTTCACGATGTTCGGCAGTGCTACCAGATCATCCGGCAATTTCTCGAAGGAAGGTGACGGCCTCGCAGGGCTGGACAAAACTGGACAATGCGGCGAAGATTTTCCCGGCCAATACTACCCTTAGGGACACAAAGGTGTTCCGCTTTTCGTGTGAGCTTATGGAGGATGTAAACCCCGATGCGCTGGAGATTGCGCTTCACACAACGGTGAACGAATTTCCCTTTTACCTCTCCGTGCTCAAGCGCGGGATGTTTTGGCACTACTTCGAAGCTTCGCGCTTGGCGCCGAGCGTCGTTCTGGATGATTTGCCCCCCTGCTCGCCGCTGTACGACCGCGTGCGCAGGCAACTGCTGTTTCGCGTAACATACTTCGAAAACCGCATCAACCTCGAAGTTCACCACGCCCTTGCGGACGGCACAGGGGCATCGCGCTTCTTGTGCGCGCTGGTGGGGCACTATCTCGAGCATACATATCCTCAGCTTGCGGGGGTAGCCGCGCCGGATTACGATGCGTCGCCGTCGCAAAAGCACGAGGACAGCTTTCAGAAAAACTACGAACCCAAGCGCCGGCGCGATCGCGGGAAGCAGCGCGCATACAAGGTACGCAGCCCGCGGCTTCCCGAATGGAGGATGCGGGTGTTCGAAGGGGTTATGCCCGTAAGCGCCGCGCTCGCAAGGGCAAAGGCTCGCGGAGCGTCGCTGACGGCATACATGACGGCCCAGCTCATTACCGCCGTAGGCGAGGAAATACCTCTTCGGCATAGGGATCGCCCGGTGGTGATCACAGTGCCCGTCAACCTACGGCCCTTTTATCAATCGCAGACCGCGAGAAACTTTTTCGCCACGATGGAAATCGGCTGCGATTTTCGAGAAAAGCTTGAGCTTGACGATGTGATCCGGTTGGTGAAAGAAGGCTTTGCGCGGGAATTGACGCCGGAAAAAATGGCGGAACGCATGAACCACATGATCTCGCTGGAAACGAACATCATCTCACGTTCCGCGCCGCTGCCCATCAAGGATATCGTGCTGCGCGCGGCGGGAAACTCGGCGAAAAAAAGCCTTACCGGCGCGATGAGCAACCTGGGCATCATGCAGATGCCTCCGTGCATGCGGCCCTATATCCGCCGCTTCAGCGTCATCTGCGCGACGGACGGTCTGCAGGTCTGCCTATGCACTTTCCAGGATACGCTCACGGCGGGCTTTACCAGCGCATTTGTTTCCACCGATATCCCGCGCCGCTTTTTTAGGCAGCTCGCTAAGGACGGGATA
The DNA here is from genome assembly GCA_031551255.1 of Eubacteriales bacterium. Lineage (GTDB taxonomy): Bacteria > Bacillota > Clostridia > Christensenellales > UBA1750 > JAVBNW01. The sequence goes on from JAVBNW010000052.1 coordinate 22,450, forward strand.
CCGGTGGGCATTGCGGATGGCTTGATCGGGGAGGCGAGCGAAGCGTGAAAACCTGCAGCCATTGCAACGTCGAAATCTTAACGCCGCGCACGCGCTGTCCGCTATGCGCCGGGCCGCTCGCCGAAAGGGAGGGCGGGGGGCCGCTTCGCGAGGCGTATCCGCCCATTCCGATGCTGTATAAGCGCTTTAATTTGTTATTTCGCATCATGATCTTCGCATCAGTCGCGGTCGGGCTCATCTGCTTGTTCATCAACTCCCTGCTGCCCGTCGGAGGCTGGTGGAGCCTTCTGGTGCTCCTGGGCATCGGCTATATGTGGATCGTCATCCTCTACGGCGTGAAACGCATCCACAGGGTCGGAAGGTTGGTGCTGTATCAGTTGGTGGTTCTGTCCGTCGCGTCCGTAGCGATCGACTGGCTATACGGCCCCAGGGGCTGGGCGATCGACTATGTCGTGCCGGCGCTGTGCGTGTTCGCGATGATCGCGCTGTCGGTCATCTCGGTCGTCAGTCACCCCGGCATCGGCGAAATCGGCATCTATGTCGTGGTCAACGCTCTGCTCGGCATCGTACCGCTGATCTTCGCATTGACGGGGCTTGCGGATGTGCGCTGGCCATCCTTAGCCTGCGCGCTGCTGAGTTTTCTGCTGTTCGCCGGGCTATTCATCCTGGGCGGCGGCGACATCTGGCAGGAGATGAAAAAACGCTTTCACGTATAGCCCGCATAAACCGCAAAAGAAGCAGCCGCAAAAATCGGCCCGCCGCGGCTCTTTTTTCGTGTTTTCACCGGCCACTCGTCGCACTTCCCTCGTCGTGCTTCCTCGGCGAGAGGCCCATGCCGTTGTACCTCCCGTGCCGTTACGCGCTCTTGACAGCGACATTCCGGCGTGTTAGGATATTGACGATACCAAATCGAACAGAGGTTGCGGCGACGATGAGTCTCGCGTGGAGGGCGGCGATGCCCAGTGAAGCGCGAAAAAGGCGTCTCCGCCGAAGGGCCCCCCATCGCCGGGGTTCACCCTGGGCACGCGGTCAACAGCCGCGCGACTGTCGCCGGAAATCCGGCGGGGCGCTGTTTGATGAAGACAAGGGGTTTCTCTTTTCTGCATCAACGGCACTCGGTTCGAGTGCTTTTTCTTTGGGAAGACGGCGGCTTAAGCAGCTGGTGAAAGCATGGCCAAGGCGCGCGTCTCCCGTCGACGGAAAGGAGGCAATCCGCGATGAAGACCCCTTTGTTTACAGGCTCCGGCGTTGCGCTTGTTACCCCCTTTGACCAAAGCGGACCAAACCTTGTGGCATACAAATCGCTGATCGAGTGGCAAATCGCCGAAGGCACCGATGCGCTAATCGCGTGCGGCACGACCGGCGAGCCTTCCACGATGACCGACGCCGAGCAGGAAGCCGTCATCGCCTGCGCGGTAGAAACCGCCGCCGGGCGCGTTCCGGTTATCGCGGGCGTCGGGGGCAACAACACGGCTAAGGTAATCGCGAGTGCAAAGGCGGCCAAGGCGCTCGGCGCAAACGGTGTGTTGGCGGTTACGCCCTACTACAACAAGACGACGCAAAAGGGATTGGTTGCGCACTTTAACGCCGTATGCGATGCGACGGATCTGCCGGTCATCGTCTATAACGTGCCCGCCCGCACCGGGCTTAATATGACGGCCGCCACCTATCGCGCCGTCGCCGACCACCCAAATATCGCGGGCATAAAGGAAGCGTCCGACGATATAAAGCAGATTTCCGAAATGGCGCGCCTGGTTCAGGAAAAGGCGCTGTACTCGGGCAACGACGATCAGATCTTGCCGATCCTATCGCTGGGCGGCGTAGGCGTAATCTCGGTAGCCGGAAACATCGCGCCGCGCATGGTGCGCGAGCTGTGCGCGAAGTGGTTTGCCGGTGATATTCAAGGCGCGCGCAAGCTGCAATTTGCGCTGAATCCGCTCGTCAAAGTGCTGTTTTGCGAAACAAACCCCATACCCGTGAAGACGGCGCTTAACCTGATGGGCAGGAACGCCGGCGCTTTGCGCCTGCCGCTGGTTGAGATGGAAGAGAAAAACGCGGAGCTTCTCAAGGACGAAATGAGAACGCTCTCGCTGCTTCATTAGGACGGAGGTTACACCAATGACACGCATCATACTCAACGGTGCGCTGGGCAAGATGGGCCGGATGGTTACCGAGATGGCCGCGGCGGAACAAACCCTGGAAATCGTGGCCGGCGTGGATCGCTTTGCCGCGGGCGCAAGCTTGTCCTTCCCATTGTTCGAATCTCTTAAGGACGGCCTGCCTGAAGCCGACGTCATCATCGACTTTTCGCTGCCCGGCGCCTTGCCGGATATTCTCTCGTATTGCCACAAGCATAGGCTCGCGGCGGTGCTCGCCACCACCGGCTATCACGAAGAAGATGTAGCGGCGATTCGCGAAGCGTCAAAGACGTTGCGCATCTTCCGCAGCGCGAACATGTCGCTGGGCATCAACCTGCTGATGACGCTTTCGCGCGAGGCGGCCTCGGCGCTCAAGGGCTTCGATATCGAAATCGTCGAGGCGCATCACAATACCAAGGTCGACGCCCCATCGGGCACCGCTCTGATGCTCGCCGAAAACATCAACCGCGAGCTGATGGATGAAAGGGAATTTGTGTTCGGCAGGCATACGAAGACCGAGCGGCGCAAGCCGCAGGAAATCGGCATCCACGCCATCCGTGGAGGCACGGTGTCGGGCGATCACTCGATTATGTTCTTTGGTCAGGATGAGCGCGTCACTCTGGCACACTCGGCGCAATCCCGCCGAAGCTATGCGCTGGGCTCGTTGCGCGCGGCGGAATTTGTCGTCAGACACGAAAACGGTCTATACAATATGCAGGATCTTTTAACCGAGCAATACCCCGTTACCTCGTTGCTGATCGACAAAGAGCAGGCGATGCTCACACTTAGAGAGGTGCCTTCAAGCGCCGGGTCCATCGCGCGAATCTTTTCCAGGCTGGCCGACGAGGGCATTTTGGTGGATATGATCAGCCAAACGGCGCCTTTGCAGGACACGCAAAATATATCCTTTACGTTTCCCGACGTCGAGCTTGCGCGGGCGCAGAGCGTGCTCGCCGATCTTTCGCCGCAAAATTTCGGCCCGGTTGTGAAGATAACGATCGAAGGAGAAGGCATGGAACGCCAATCCGGCGTGGCGGCCAAGGTATTTAAGCACCTAGCGGCCGAGGATGTCCGCATTTTGATGATCACTACCTCCGAAACGAAGATCAGCCTGCTGATCGACGAGCAAAACGAAGGCAAGGCCATTCGCTCTTTGCGAGCTGCGTTCAAGCTTGCTCATTAAGCGAACATGACGTTTTGCAAACATAGGCCGGCAACCTGCCGGTCTATGTTTTATTGCGGTGCATATAGTTGGCCAACCCCAAAGGCGGGTAGGCGAACAGATCCTTTCCCGCATGGCAGCGTCGAGCTTCAGCCTGCGTAGCTGCCGGCTACGCCTCCTTCTGGCGCCTTGCCCCGCAAAAAAACCTCTCACTCGCCTGCCCCGCTTTTGAGGTTGACCGACTATAGTTTGCGGAATATCGCCTTCTACATAATTTTACAAAATTTTACTGCTTCTCTCAAAAACCATTTTATCGCCTTGGTTACAGCGCGCGCGTTGGGTCATTGTATTATTTTCCCAACTTCTTTGAGATAATTTTGCCTACTTTCACCCGCCGAATCACATCTAAGTCACATTACAGCCTCACAAATCACGCGGTGCAGGTTGACGAAGCGGTATATCTGCTATATACTGTGACTATACAGAGCTTATATGACAGAACGGGGTGACATAATGCAGCCGGAAACAGCGGAGGTTCCGACCCTTAAAATAACGACGCTAGGTATGTTTTCCGTCGAACTGGATGGGAAGAACCTCAGCGAAGATTCCCGCCGCCAGCAACAAATTTGGACCCTGTTCAAATATATCATCATTTCCCGTCGCAGGCGCATTCCGCCCGAGGAATTCTACGACGTGCTTTGGCGCGACGAATCGTGCGAAAACCCTGCCAAGGCCCTGCAAAACCTGATCTACCGGCTGCGCCGCGTGCTCTCACAAGACGACCCCGACGCGCCGCGCTATATTCTGCTTAAGCAAGGGTGTTATTGCTGGAACCAAGACGCGCCGGTGGAAATCGACGTCGACCAGTTCGAATCCTTAAACATCCAGGCCATGGCCGAAGAACAAGCGGGCGATGCGAACCGCGCCATCGAACTATACAAACAATGCCTTGCACTGTACCGGGGCAACTACCTTAACGAATCCAGTTCGGTAGAATGGGTCATCCCCACCGCGAACTACTACAAGCGACTGTACATCAACATCACAACTCGGGTCACCCAGCTGCTCAAATCGTTGGGGCGCCACGAGGAGACCTTGGCCGTATGCGAAGCGGCCTTCCGCATCGAGCCGTACGAAGAACCTCTGCACGCGGCTTTTATCCAGGCGCTGCTGGCGCTGGGCAGGCCCAAGCAGGCGCGTTCGCACTACGAGGCAATTACCTCGGCGCTATACCGCGAATACGGCGTAAAGCCTTCGCAAGTATTAAAGGATACCTATCGCTTCATCACCGAAAACTCCTCGGCGATCAACATGGATCTGGACATCCTACAAGAACTGCTCGCCGAGAAAGAGCAGGTATACGAGGCCTTCCAATGCGAACCGGAGCTGTTCCGCAGCATCTACAAGTTGGAGGCCCGCAGGGCTGTGCGCAACGGTCAGGTGGTATATCTCGTGTTGCTCACCATTCTTTCCAACAGCCACGTGCAGCTCGACCCGGTGCTGCTTTCGCAGGCCATGGATCACATGAACGACCTTTTGCTCTCCAGCCTGCGCCGCGGCGATGTGGTATCGCGCTGGAACGAATCGCAGTTCGTCATCATGCTGGCCTCGCTCACCTACGAAGATGGCGAGATGGTCATTCGAAGGTTGCAGGATAAGTTCCTCGCCACCTTCCCGAGCCCAAACATTACGGTGAAACATCGCCTGCAGCCGCTGAACGCGATCTTCTAAAGCGTCCGGCGGTTTCCCTAGAGAAGTTATGCGCTTTGCCGCTACGTCTCGGGGATGCCGTTTATAGAACGGCCGCACTTGAAAATTGGCAAAGAGTGCGCAAGCATAATTTGCAGTTTTAGGCCCGGTCGCGATAGAGATCGGCGCCTTATTTTTGTCTTGAAAGCCCGAGCGGCATGCCGGTTCGAAAAATCGCAGGAGGTATTTGCCATGCCCAAATTGATCGACCCCATCGCCTACGGCGCGCGTCAGGCGAAAAACCGCATTGTTATGGCCCCCATGCTTACCACCATGAGCGAAATCGACGGCTTTCCGACGCCATGGCACGAAAAATTTTATAGGAGCCGCGCGGCGGACGGCCCCGGTCTGGTGATCGTGGAGTGTACGGCAATCGACAAATCCGGCCGGAACTCGCCGGGCGAGCTGGGCCTTTATAAGGACGAGCATATCGGCGCCATGCGCACAATCGCCCGGGCAATCCGCGAAGGCGGCGCACTTGCGCTGGTACAGATCCACCACGCGGGCCGCGCAACGCCCTCAAGCGTAAACGAAAGCCCCCTCGCGCCTTCCGGCGAGACGCTCCCGGACGGCCGCATCGTGCGCGAAATGGACGACAAGCAGGTGCTTGCGTGCATCGAAAACTTCGCCCTTGCCGCGGCGCGGGCGCATGCCGCCGGGTTTGACGGCGTAGAGCTGCACGGCTGTCACGGCTACCTGATCGATCAGTTCATATCCCCTACGGCAAACCGGCGCCGCGATCGTTGGAACGGCGATGCGTTGGAGCAAAGGCTCGCGTTTTCGCGGGCGGTCATCGAAGCGGTGCGCGCGCGTACTCCTGAAGATTTCGTTCTCGGCTACCGCATGGGCTTCAATGATCCGGATTCTTCCTTCGGCCCTGCCATCGGCGAGAGTCTTGCGGCGCTAGGAGTCGATTACCTGCACGTCTCCGGCGGAATCGGGCCGGGGCCCATGCCCGAGGCTGTGGAGGGTGCGCACGGCTTTTGGCTGGCCGCCCGGCAGGTGAAGGAGCGCGTAGGTATTCCGGTGATCGCCGTCAACACCATTCACACGTTGGATCTTGCGGAGAAGGTGGTGGCGGAGGGTTTCGCAGATGCGGCCGCCGTGGCCCGGCCTTATCTTCTGAACCCGCGCTGGCAGGGCGTGCAGCGCGAAGGGGGCAAGCTTGTAAAGTGCTTACAATGCAAGGGGGGATGCCGCTACTTGCGCGGCAACTGTCCCTACCTGCCTTTGCCGCAATGAAGCTGGGCATGCCGACGCTTCTTGAGCGCCCGGATCTTGCGGGCTGCGCCGCGCTATGCCGCGAGCTCGGCTTTGATTTCATCGAAATTAATATGAACCTGCCGCATCATGCGCTGGATAAACTCGCCGCAACTCATCTTTGCGCGCTTGCACGGGACGAGGACATCGAACTTACGCTGCATTTGGAAGAGCGGCTCGACCCTTTCGACTACAACCCGCTCATGCGCGCGGCTTCAGTAGAAACCGTGCTCAGGGCGCTTAGCGTGGCGGCAGAAGCAGGCATCAAAACGACGGTAATGCATCTAAACGACGGAGTATACTTTACATTGCCCGATAAGAAGCGGTATTTGTACAAAGAATATCCTGATTTCTATATTGATGCGCTGCTTGCGTTTCGCGAAGCCGTAGAACGGGAAGCTCCGGCAGCTGTCAGGCTATGCATGGAGAACACCGGCTGGCAGCCTTTTCAAAGAGCCGCTGCAGCGCTTTTGCTGAAAAGCCCCGCATTTGCGCTATGTTGGGATGTAGGGCACGATCATGCGGCAGGCGGCAATGACGGCGCATTCATGGCAAAGCATGCCGTACGCGTGCGCCACATGCACTTGCACGATGCGATGGGCAGGCACAACCATATGACGCTTGGCGAGGGAGAGGCCGACCTCTCAGCGCGCATCTCGTTCGCGCAAGAACAGGACATCGGCTGCGTGGTCGAGGTAAAAACAATCGAGGCCCTGCGGGCATCCGCCGTGTGGATGCGGGGCAAGGGCCTTTTATAGCCGTCATGTGCGTGCGACGGTGGCATTCATCTCGGACCCGGCTGGGAACTCGCAGATGAATTGGTCTTTGGCTTTGTGAATCGGAGTGAAAAAAGGATCCTATGGGTTGACGAGCACGGAAAACCGCAAGGGAACATGCCTCGTCAGCGCTTTCCAATGCCTTGCTTCAACAGGACGTTTGACGGCTATGATAGCCGCACCACGGTTGCTCCGCATCCGTGGTTTTGTTGGCGTGCACTGCGCAAGCCTTGCCAGCGAAAGAATACGAGCCATGAAACACCGGTAAAATCTTTAAAGCAGATCAAGTCACTTTCAAGGGCGCAGCTAGTCAACGAGGGTACCGGCGGCAAAGTTTGGCGGCGATTTTGTGCAACCATTGTCGTTTTGCTGTTGCAATAAAACAACCGACGCAAGCTACACCTATTTCGATATCACATCTAGTGTGCTATGTTGGCGCGTTCGTTCCTTGTCTCTATGTTATTTTTCTATAACAATAAGAACATATTTCTTTGGCAGTTCTGATTCTCCGTCCGCTTCAAGTGCCGAAAAAATGGCCCTTCCTAAAAGCCGGAGAATGGAAATGACCGCTCAAGCATTACGCTTCCGCCGATTCACATTCGACAATTTCATGAAAGGAGATCTATTTATGAAGCAATTGCCAATTATCCATTCGCCTATAGACGCCTACCCGCATCAAGCGGCGTTATTTTCGATGCTTATGGGCAAACCCGAATGTCTACCATGGGTATATAGCAACTTCATTCAGATGTACTCTCTTCGAGATTTGCATCTTAATAAAAAGAGAACAGGTACTCTTGATTTCTTTTACAACCTATACGGCGATTGGAAGTACTATGAATTAAAGACGAATCCTTGGTTGCTTATGGATGCGACCCCTCTTTTGTTGTTTAATAAATATGATATCGACATAGTGGATCATATCAGGGCATGTATAGACAGTGAAAAATATGTTTTTTTCGACATAGATATGTACTACATAAAATCATATGCTGCTTATATGAAGCAGCATATGCCGCACGACATATTCATCTACGGATATAATGATATTGATTGCCTCTTCTATTTTGGCGACAATACTGAAGGCAAATATCATTATAGGACATGTACATATGAAGAACTCAAAACCAGCGTTACAAATCTAATCGATTTATATGTTTCGGGCAATGAGAAATATTTCATCCATGCCTGGCGGGAAAAGCTATTCTATACATTTTATATAAAACAGAATACTGCAAGAAACGGTCAAGAAAAAATTTTCGAATTGGACACCAAAAAAATCAGCTGTGAAATAAAAGAATATTTACTTCTCACTCCCTATGCAGATAAATATATCCATAGCAAGTTTTATGTTTTTGGCATTGACTGCTATAAAGAAATTTTTGCATTTATAGATCATGCAAATGAGCATGACTACTTTGTCGATTACAGAGCATTATATTCCTTTATGTGTCATAAGAAACTTATGCTAATGCGCATCAAATACACAGCGTATCTTTTCGAAGATTGCATGAACGATTATATGTTGTTAATAGAAGGGTACGAAAAAGTGTTATCGCTTTTTCAACAAGCACTTTTTATCTTAATAAAAGCCAATTTGTTGCGCAGAGGCGAAATATTCCAAGGCACCAATAGCGCCCTCAAACAGGCTATGGAATTAGAATTGCGCATTCTACCGGAATACTGCGCTTTCCTTGACCGGGAATCATAGAATCGCTTTCGCTATGCATCCTCCGGGTAAAAGACATCGCCGCC
>JAVBNW010000105.1:0-7924 GCA_031551255.1 Eubacteriales bacterium
GAAGCCATCGCCGAAACGGAGATCTCCATCCGCTGTAAGAAGGCCGATGCGCAAATCGTGCGGTTGCTGGCGAACCTGCGCGCGCTGGACCATAAGCTGACCGGCGAAAAGGACGGCAAAACCTACATCGTGGACGAAGGCCGCGTGCTCTACTTCGAATCGGTGGACAAGAAAACCTTTGTGTATACCGACGACGCGGTTCTGGAAACCCCGCTTCGCCTGTACGAATTGGAAGAACGCCTATCCGGCGCGTCGTTCTTCCGCGCCTCAAAGAGCGCCATCCTCAACATCGCCAAAATCGCTTCGCTGCGCCCAGAGTTCGGCGGGCGCATCGAGGTGACGCTGATGAACGGGGAAAGAATGCTCGTATCGCGGCAGTATGCGCCGAAACTCAGGGCTAAACTTGGATTGTGAGGGGAAACGATATGAAGCGAGCTCTCGATCTCATCCTTTCGATAAAAAACGGCGCCGCCATGGCGTTTGTGGGCATGCTGATGTTGTACGTAGTGATCGGCTGGTTCTTCGGCCTTCATTCCATTTCGTTTGCGTTGATCTGGCAATTTCTGTTCATCGCACTCATTACGGGCACTATGCAATTCATTTGCTTCACCGAGCATGTCGTTAAAACCATGCGGTACCCTTTGCGGCTTTTGCTGTTCGCCCTGCCTTTATACCTGTGCATCTCGGCCTTTGCGGCCGCGTTCCGCTGGTTTCCGCTAACCTTAACATCGTGGCTGCTCTTTACGGCGATCTTTCTCGTGGCGTTCGCCATTATCACCGCCGTGTTCGAGGCATATTTCAGGATCACGGGCAGGCGCTATACCCAGATGCTCGATGCGTTTAAGGAGCGGCAGGGGCGCTGACCGCCGATTGACTTCCCCATTGCAATAAGGTAATATCTTCCTTATTGTGATGTATGGGAGGCCTGTATGAATCTCTTTAAAGTTTTGGCGTCGCGGGCCAAAGATGGCAAGGGGTTTGCCGAAACCCAGATGTCGGCGGTTCTTGCGTGGTTCTTGCATCCGCAAATGGAGCACGGCTTGGGCTATGAATTTTTAGCGCGCTTTTTGCAGCAAATTTCCGTCGACCTCCCAAAGCTCGGCGAAGCCGCAGGAGGACTCAGGCGGAAATTTCGCGGCGAAGATAACCAGCTGTTCCGAATCGAACTGGAGGAAAGCGTGGAAAGCGATCAGAGCAATGCCCGAATCGACATCGCCTTGTACTTCGAGGATTGGTGCATCGGCATCGAAAACAAGATTTACAGCGAGTCCGCTTCGGATGCGGACCAGCTGGTCCGAGAATATGCGGGGCTTTCGGCGAAATGTGGCGATAAAGCATGTGTGCTGGTATTCCTCGTCCCCGTTATGGCCGGAGGTGACGGGCCCGACCAAAACGTCTTAAATGAGTACGAGAAACTGGAAAGCAGCGCATTGCGCGGGCAGGACGCCAAAGAATTGATGACGTGGCAGGGGCCTTCTCCTTCCATCGTTTCGATCATCGAAGACATACTTTCCGACGAAAGCAAAGGCATGATCGAGCCCGTCAACGAGTACACGCGCCACACGCTCAAGGCATGGGCAAGCTTCATCCGCAACGACTTCGCCGGTTACGATTACGATCAGATCAACATCCAAAACAACGTCTACCCCAAAAAGAGCTCAAAAGAGCTTCGGAACATGTCGAAGGGGTATGTGGGCATCAGCGGCGGAATGTCGGGCCTTTTACGGTTGAGCGGTGAAACGCTCGAAAAGGGCTCTTACCAGTATGCCAAAGACGATATAGGGCAGCGGCGGCAATGGATCTCTATTGAGGATTTTCATAAGGTATACGATTGGAAAATCGGCGGAAAGCCCCCGAACCTTAGCTGGACCAATGGAACAGTTCTGCCATGGGATACCCTGTATGCGATTGCCAAGGCATGCTGCCCAGCACAGAAAATCTTCGTCGGCATACAAGGCGGCCAAAACGCCCTGGCGCAAATGGACGCCGAGACCATTCGCAATAAAAAGTGGGGCATTCTTGGCGAACAGAAGACGTCGCAATGGATATCCGGCGAGGAGTATAAGGCTATTCTAGACGGCAAGGGGCTCGGGGAGATCGAAACGACATAAACGCGGGCCGCAAAACAGTACGCGCAAATATCCCCGGCATGTGTAACATGACGGGGATATTCTTCCGAGAAGGTTTCTCTTCCTAAAAACCGTTGTGGCGATTTTAAGGAGTAGGATAAGAACGACGAAGCTAGCACGAAGTCCACGTTCTTCGTTCTTCCTATCCCAAAGAAACCTCGGTTTCTTTGGGAAGAGGAGGTTTCACGGAGCGTAAAAAATCCCACCATACCGCAGTTTGGTGGGATTTCAGAGCGCAGTGCAAACCGACGAGGAGCGCAGTGCGCTCCGACGACATCAATACTTCCAGCGCTTCGCTTCTTCGATGATGATCTCGGCCGCGCGAAAATCCGCATTGGCGGGGTACTCGCACCCGGTCGCGAGGATGTACCCGCCTCCCGGCGCATACACCTCCATCTGACGGCGGCACTCGGCGCGGATGTCGTCCTGCGCCGCACTCACCACCCACGTCGGGTCCACATGGCCGATGAGCGTAGTTTTGTCGCCGTACTTGCTCTTTAGATCCTGCATGCTCTTGCAGTCCGGCGGCAGATGCAAAAATGAGATCGCGTCCGGCTTCATCCGCTCGATCTGGACATCGAAATAAATGCCCTTTCCGCAGTTGTGCAGCATCACCATGCCACCCTTATCGTGGATGCGCTTGGCGAGCCGCTCGACGTAAGGCCCTTCCGTTTGCGACCACATGTCCTTTGACATGATCGACTGCGACGAAAACAGCGTATCGAGCATGATCGCGTGCGCGCCGGCCTCGAGCAGGCGGTCGCAATACCCTTCCAGCGTTTGCGCGACGGCCTCCACCGCCCCCGCCACCGCGTCTGGGTCGTCGATCAAATCCATATACAGATCGCTCTGCCCGCGCAGCATCGAAACGATGCCCAGCGGCCCGAACACAAACGCGACGATCGGCGTATCCTTCCCGCGCGCCTTGGCGAGCATGTCGACGAGGCGTATGTGCGCGCTCATGCGCTCGCCGGGGGCGATGGGCTCTATGCGCCGATAATCCGCACAGTCCTTGAGCATATGGTTCCTAAAATTGGGGTGCGCGGCCTCGCTTTGCGGGTAGATGATCTCCTGGCCAAAGTCCCCTGCCTCCACCGAAAGATCGGTGAGCGTTACGATGCAATCCAACCCAAACCTGCGCGTCACCTCGAGATATGCCTCGCAGGTAATCTTAGGGTCGCGCGTCCAATCGGGATAATTCGCGCCGATCAGGCGACGACCGGCGCCGTTGATCAACGGGTAAACGGGAACCCTGTCGACCTCTTGGTGCTTTAGGATCGCAGAAACCCGCTCGAGTGCGGTCATGTCTTCCGCCATGCGAACACCTCCTGGGCATAGAATAAGCCTGCGAAAGCGCTATCGCAATGCATTCCGAGCGCTCTGACAAAACAGACTCTACGATTTCGCAAGATCGTCGCATTGTGCAAACAAAGCGCAATGCTTCCGCTCTTGTCACGGAAGGCGATCCCCGGTACAATATGACTACCGCGGAGAAAAATGAATGGATGATGCAACATGGGCAAACCGACATGGACCGTGCCGGGGGACGACCGCGTGCACATGGTGGTATACCAGGGCAAGACGTTTTCCGGCAACGCAAAGGTGACGATCGACGGCATGTACTACGAGGCAACCCCCATAAGCGCCCCCGGCATCGGCGCGCTCGCGCGCTTTAAGGCGGGCGGCCGCGAGGTGATCCTCAGGTTGCCCGCCCGCAGCGGCGAACTGCCGGATCTCGCGATAGACGGCATCTTTTTAGGGAGCGGGCTCGCAGTAGACGCATCGCAAGCGCTGGCGTGCGCGCCGGAACTTGGCGCGGCGCAGGTGAAAACCCGCCAGAAAATGCGCGCCGGGCGCACCTCGTTCCTGACGATGATCGTCCTTACCGTCGTAAACATGTTTTTGCTGGTTGCGGATACGACATTTTCCTTCCCCTTCAGCGCCATCGCCCCGCAGTTGGTTTTCGGGATCGGCTTTTATGGCTTTCAGGAAACCGGTGCGATGCCGTTGCTGGTCATATGCGGCGCAGCCACGCTGCTGATGCTGGGCGTCTATCTTTTGCTGTACTTTCTATCGGCCAAGTATGTCGCCGCGTCGTGGATCGCGCTCATTCTTTTTACCGTGGATACGGCGATTCTGATCTTTCTGAGCGTGGGCAACGCCACAAACCCGATCATCGATCTTATCCTGCACGCATGGGTGCTATGGGCGCTGGGCAGCATGATTCACGCCCAACACAAGCTTAATCGGTTCAGCCGCGACGTATCCGGCGCGCAGCCCTATGTGCCGCAGTAAACGGCGTTGAATTTGTGTCAAGATAGGACTATGACTTGGCGACATAGAGTATATATATTAGGCGGTGTAAGTGCAATGAATAAAAACGAAAAAATACGATTTGCTAAACAACAATTATCTGAAAAATGGAAATGCAATGCGGACCATTTTGATTCAGATAACAATATTTATATAGAAACACAGGATCTATTCTTTAGGATGGCTACATTTGGTAATAATGCAGTCATATGGGCAGATAAAAAAATCATTGACTGGTGTTCCGAAAAGTTTTCATCATCGCCTGCACGTTGGATTATGGAGTCGGATAATTTTTACTTAATCAATGAAAAGCTTCGATCTTTCGGCAAAAAATTAGGTGATGAGCATATAGGCTATCTGCATCTTCTCCCTGAAAATACTATAGAGATGCCAGTTGGGTTTACTTATAAATCTTTTGACCGAAATACTGTAAAAGAACTTCACACGCATAAAGAATTTAACCAAGCACTTTCTTTTACAGATAATGATATGTTAGCATTTGCGGCATATAATATAGATGTGCCTATCTGTGTGTCAGCTTGTGATGCTTATTCGGAAGATATGTGGGAAATCGGGATCGACACTCTCCCTAAATACAGAAATTGTGGGCTTGCAGCATATTTAGTAAAAGAGTTAGCACTTGAGATAGAAAAACATGGAAAAGTTGCATATTATAATACATGGAGTGCAAACATAGCTTCAACAAGAGTTGCTCTAAAATCTGGATTTCGTCCAGTATGGGTACACTATCCTTGTTATGACTTGTAATCTGTTCATCATCTACTAATAAGTATTCACTACGTCGGCCGCCGCACAGGTTGTCTTAGACTTGCGCGGCGGCTGATTTTCAATCTCACAAGTCCGCGGCCGACTCCACCCGCTCGCCTTTGATAATCAAAGACCCCTTGACTGGTATTTGTCGTGCTAAGGTTTGCGGATCCGTCCGCCGCTGTTAATCCAAATGATAAAGGCGATCGTCCCGATCAACTCTATCGAAATGCCCACGGCAAACGAAACCGGCTCCCACCATAAGCTGAACAAGCCCATCAGTGCCCATATGGCCGCATGGAACGCCATAAACCGGGCCATATAACGGTAGAGCTTATCGGTATCGAGCTCTGCGCGCTCTTTTTCTCCGGCGGTATTGTAGCCGGCTATGAGGAAGCTGCCCTTGCGCAAATGAAAGCACAGGCTCAGTACGGCACAGGGCGCGGCCACGCATGCACAGGCAATCCACGGCCCCAAACGGTTTCCCTCCTTGCAACAACCGGAAAGCGCCTACGACATGAGCGTTTTGCGCACAACGGTATACCATTCGTGCCGCGCAAGGGGCTCAAAGCCGCACGCGAGAAACATCGACATCGGGCCGTGATAATGCGCAAAGCAATCTGCCGCCTTGTCGGAAGGGTAGCCTTCCACATAGGCATATCCCTGCTTCCGCGCCTGCTCGCACACATGGCGAAGCAACGCCGTGGCGATGCCCTGGCCGCGCATCGCGGGGGCGATGGTAAAGCACACGATGGACAGCGCGTTTTCATCGTCGCCCTCCGTCCACAATTCCTTGTCGGCGCACAAGCGCTGGTAGCCCCGCTTCTTGCCCGCATTGCACCAGCCTACTACCTCGCCCCGATCATACGCGAGGTAGCCGGTCATCGCGCCGTCGGCGATCATCTCAGCTGCCCGGGCGCGGTTGGCATCGGCCCCGCCCTCGTCGATCTGCGACTTGTTCGCGGGGTCATCGTAATAATACGTGCAATGCAGCCCGCCCAATCCGCGTGATCGGCAAATGCCACGGTGTCAAAAAAATTAAGAAAATCTTTCGCTAGGACGGGCGTAAGTTCGCGAATCTCAATTTCCATGCCATCCCACTCTCCTTTTATCTATCTGCGCATAAAAGGCGTCATCTCCACTCGATAACTTCAGCGAGTGGTTTTCTCGGCCTCGCGCCGGGATTTTCCTCCGGATAGCCCAGCGCGACGGCGGCGATCAGCTGGTTTTTCTCGCTAAGCCAATCGAGTAGCGCATCGTAGGCAAAAAAGACATCGCAAATCCATAAGCTTCCGATGCCCAGATCTCCCGCCGCAAGCAGCATGTTTTGGATGGCCGCGCCGATGGACTGTAGGTTGGTAACGTCCAAGAGCCTGTCTTGAATGCTTGCGCCCTCCTTGAGGGTATTGCCATCGGTGTTAAGCACAAAAATCGTGACGGGGGCCTGCTCCATCACCCGTAGCGAATGTTCAGCCGACGCGAGCAAGGATGGATTCGCGGCGAGGAGCCCGAGCAATCCTTCGCCCTGCATATCACGCGCAAATCCGCGACGCATGGCATCCAGCATGGCGGGCTTTTCTTTTTCGGTTACGACAACAAACTTCCACGGTTGCCTGTTTTTAGCGGAAGGAGCCATGTGAGCGTGCTGGAGAATCGTCTCGATCGTATCTTTGGGAATCTCCCGGTCCGCAAAATTCCGTATGCTCCGCCTGGCGGCGATGGCCTTGAGCACGTACATACGCCTACCCCTCTCATATGCAAAATTCATATTGCCGTGTGAAAAGCAGCGCAAAAAAACGCAATGCCGGGCGGCTTCCGCCTCCATGGTCGCGGCGCCGCCCGGCACGCAGTTTATAGCGCCTGCTACTCGGCCTTTTTGTCGAGCTTAAACGCCTTGTCCTCGGCGGAAACCTTACCCGAGCGCTCGGCCCTAACTTCCGCGGGCGTCCGCACGCGCCGCCTGAAGGGAGACTGATAGCCGATAAACTTCGGCGTCACATAGCCATCCTCCAGCCGCTTTTTTGCGCGGGCGATTTCCGTCTTATACTGCGGTAGCCACGCTTCGCCCGCCACCAGCATTTCGTCGGTCATCTGCAAGATCTCCGGCGGCGTGAGCGCGGCGCCGGTGAGCGGATCCATCAGCATGGCCTGCCGAAGCAGGGTTATATCTCCCGATACGGCCGCCTCCACCGCAAGCCTTTGCACCCACACGCTCTGCGAGCAAATCGCCGCGCAGCCCAGCGGCAGGTCGCCCACCTTGGGGATGGAAATTCCGTTTTTATCCACATAGCCGGGCGCCTCAACGATGCACTCGTCGGGCAAATTGGTGATGCAGCCCTCGTTCATCACATTAAAATGACCGCGATACACGCGCCCGGTCTCGAGCCCTTCGACGATGCGCGAGCCGTGCTCCTGCGAACGTTCCTCCAGCGCATAGCGCATCGGGGGTTCCTTCATCCACTGGGGGAAATCCGTTTCGAACCAATCGCGGCTCTCGCGGCACACGCGCAGATAGCCGCCGGTCTCGCCGTTGATCCAGTCGTAGTCGCTCAGGGATATGACGTCGCCCAGGGCGTCGTGCCGCTTTCTGTACCACATCAGGTATTCCGACAAGTGGCCGTTGGATTCGGTGGAGAAGTAGCCGAAGTTTTTCAGCACGTCGATTCGGCACTTTTCTTTTTCGGAAATGACCGGGTCGGCCAAGAAGGCATCGA
>JAVBNW010000010.1:0-19475 GCA_031551255.1 Eubacteriales bacterium
AGAGATTTTTTCGCAGGGCAAGGAGACGGAAGGAGGCGTAGCCGGCAGCTACGCTGACTGGAGCTCGACGCCGCCATGCGGGTAAAGGTCCGCTCGCATGCTCTGCCTTTGGGGTTGGGCGACTATAAATATTCTCGCTCACCTTATGCGCTCGTTTTGGCGTTTGGTCACTATATCGGGCCCATGCATCCGGGTATCAATCCTCAATAAGTATGTTCTTTGCGTCGTCAAGCCTGAGCGAAAGCTCATAGCCGCGCACGTTGCACTCCATAGGGTCTCCCAGCGGAGCGACTTTACGCACGAAGATCTGCGTGCCGGGGGTAAGCCCCATATCCACCAGCCTGCGCTTCACCGGCCCAACCCCGTGAATTGCGATGATAATGCCGGATTCACCTGGCTTAAGCTGCGCCAAGTTGCGCTTATCTTCCACGCATATCCCCCCCATTTCCCCTGCCTGCGCGCCGCCGCGTACTTGATCAATTATTATCAACATAGTATGTCGCATGCGTTCTGTCAAGAAAAATGTTTCACACGGCAAACAATGTGCGGCTCGTTTTTGGGCCGGCAGCCGGGACGTGCAGGCAAGTTTTCCCCATTTTTGAGAAACGGTGTTGTAATTGACCCTACATTTCGGATACACTATCCTTATGTTCTATCTTTTCCCATCATCATACGATAAGGAAGAGACGCAATGCGCAAAACGGCGTTCGTTCTTATTCTACTTTTATTGCTGCCGCTTTTTGCCTGCTCGGGCGCTGTAGAAAACGCACAGGAAAAAAACGCGCGCTATATCGCCGATTACCGCACCATCCCCGGGATAACGCAGGAAGATATCCGTGCGATCGAGGCGCTGAAGGCGCAGGGCGCAAGGTTTACGTATGGGGCGATGGTCAGCGACGAGGCGTTTGAATTCGGCGACGGATCGCGCGGGGGCTTTTCCGTTTTGTTTTGTTCCATGCTTTCCGAAATGTTCGGCATGCCTTTCGAACACAAGTTTTACGAGTGGGATCCGCTGCTCGCGCAACTCAACAGCGGCGAGCTGGATTTTACCGGCGAACTGACCGCCACGCCGGAGCGCGCGGAGCAATACCTCATGACGGACGCCATCTGTGAGCGCACCATCAAAATATTCACGAATCGCGATGCCGAAAATATCCGCACGATCGCCAGAGAGCGCACGCTCCGCTTTGCCTTTTTAGAGGGAACGGTGACGCAGGCGCAGGTGAAAGGCGTTACGGATGCAACCTTCGAAACCCTGTATGTGGCTTCCTATGCGGAAGCCGCGGAACTTTTGCGTTTGCAGGCAATCGACGCATTTTTTGAAGAATCGCTGGCTACCTATCATTTTGAGCAAAACGCCTTCATTCAAATCGAAGATTATTTCCCGCTCATCTACTCGCCCGTTTCCTTGACGACGGCCAATGCCGACTATGCGCCGATTATCAACGTGGTTAAGTGCTATCTCAAAAACGGCGGCATCGCCCATCTTGCTAAACTGTATTCCCTCGGCAGCCGCGACTATTTGCGCCATAAGCTGGATATGAGCTTTACCGACGAGGAACGCGCATACGTTGCCCGGATGAGGGAGCTTGGCGAGCCCATCAAAATCGTCGCCGAATCGGACAATTACCCGGTTTGCTTTTACAACGAAAACGAACAGGTGTTTCAAGGCATCGCGATCGACATCCTCGGCGATATTTCCAGCTTCACCGGCCTCATTTTTGAACCCGTAAACGAGCCCGGAACGCCGCTGCCCGATATTGTAAAGAGCCTGCACGACGGCGAGGCCTCGATGATTACCGGCCTTATGTATACCAGCGCCCGCAAAGGCACTTTTTTATGGGCTGCCGAGCCGTATGCAAGCGATGAATATGCGCTGCTTGCAAAAGCCGAGCAAGAGGACATCGGCATCAACCAGATTTTATACTATTCTATAGGGCTGATCCGGGGCAGCGCCTATGCCGCGATCTACAACGAATGGTTCCCAAGCAACGCCAACAGCACTTTTTACGCCACGGAGGACGACGCGTTTAGGGCGCTCAAGGAAGGCAAAGTCGATTTTGTGATGGCGTCGTACAATACGCTTTTAAGCCGTGCGAATTACCGGGAAGAAACGGGATTTAAAGCGAGCATCGTCTTCGATCACGATTTATATTCCCGCTTCGGCTTTCATACGAGCGAGCAGCAGCTTTGCTCAGTCATCGACAAGGCGCAGCTCGTCGTGCCGGTGGAGGAAATCAACGACCGCTGGACGCGCAGGATGTTCGACTATGAAAATAAGCTGATGCGCGATATCATCCCGTATTTAATCATGTTCATCGGCGCGTTGGCAATATCGCTCGTGGCCGTGGGCACGTTGCACTTGAAGAACAGGCGGCTTGGGAAAAACCTTGAAAGACTCGTGCAAGACAGAACCCACGCGTTGGCGATGCAGACATCCACGCTGACGACCGTATTTTCTTCGATTCCGGATCTCGTATTTTGTAAGGACAAGGAAGGCAGGTTTACTCAGTGCAATCGCAGCTTTGAGCGCTATGTCGATCGGAGTGAAGATGAAATCGTGGGGCTGACGGGCGAAGAGGTCTTCGGCATGACGGTTAAGGAGCACGAGGGGTATTCCCTCGTGGAGGCCGAGGTGATGCGCACGCGCGTCAGCAGGGTCGCGGAGGAGAGCGTTTACTCTCCCTATAGCGGTACGGCGCGCCTGTTTGAAATCGTCCGGACGCCACTGATGCAAAACGACGAGGTCGTAGGCCTGCTGGGCATCGCCCGCGACATTACCGAGCGCAAGGCGATCGAGGCCGCGGCACAAGTCGCCTCTCGGGCAAAGAGCGATTTTCTTGCGCGCGTCAGCCATGAAATACGCACGCCGCTCAACGCCATCATCGGCATGACGCGCATCGCCCGCAATTCGATTCAGGATCAGGACAAGGCGCTGCGCTCCATAGACGAGATTACATCGGCCTCGTCGCACTTGCTGGGCATTATCAACGATGTGCTGGATATGTCGAAAATAGAATCCGGCAAGTTCGAAATCGCCAAGGAGCCCTTTGTTCTCGCCACGGCGATGTCGGAAGTTTCGAGCATCATTTCCCAGCGCTGCAAAGAAAAGTTTATCTCCTTCACTACGAACGTGCGCGATCTTCCGGGCGTGCATGTTATCGGCGATAAGCTCAGGCTCAACCAGGTTTTGATCAACCTGCTGGGCAATGCCGTAAAATTCACAGGAGCGGACGGCAGGGTGGAATTCCGCGCGGAAGTCGCCTTGCAAACGCCTGAAGAGTTAGTCGTACACTTTGTTGTGGCGGATAGCGGCATCGGCATGTCCCGCGAGCAAATGAAGCGGCTGTTTGTCGCCTTCGAGCAGGCCGATTCGAGCATTTCCGCGCGCTATGGGGGCACGGGACTTGGGTTGGCGATCAGCCAAAACCTGGTTTCGCTGATGGGCGGCACAATTGCGGCGCAGAGCAAAATCGGCGAAGGCTCTATATTTTCGTTCGAGCTTGCCTTCCCGCTGGCAAAGGGTATGGAAATCGCACAGCCCGAAAGTCGTTTTGAATCCCTCGATCTTAGCGGCAAAAAGATTTTACTGGCCGAGGATATCGAGATTAACCGGGTTATTTTGCGGGAGTTGCTGGCCGACACGGGTGTCGTTATCGACGAAGCCTTCGACGGCGCGCAGGCGCTTGACATGTTCGAACAATCGCCCGCGCATACGTACGACTTGATCTTTATGGATATCCAGATGCCTGTAATGGACGGCTACGAGGCGACACAGGCAATTCGCAGGCTCCCGCGGGAGGATGCTAAGGCCGTGCCGATCATCGCCATGACTGCCAATGCCTACCAGGAAGACGTGGATAAGGCTTTGGCGACGGGCATGAACGGCCACCTTGCCAAGCCGATCGATTTGGATATCGTACTGATGACGATAGCGAATGTATTGGGCATATAGGGTATCTACGTTTGTTAGGTTACACCGCTTTCTTTCGTCCAATAGCCAGGCTTTCCATACATAGAACACACTTCTTGTTAACCCGGCGTTTTCGCCTTGCCTTATTTTCCTGTTGCGCAAATCCATACTGTGCTATATAATGCAACTGCTTCCATTTTTTTTGTTTCATTCGTACCTTTCAATCGAAAAATTTGTTCATAATCAATTGAATCGTTCAATAATCAATAGGCGGTGCCAATGTGAAAAAACAGCATGTATCCTTATCTGTTCGCGTGTCGCTCATCGTACTAGGCGCGTTGATCCTCAGCGCAGCCATCATCGGCATCTTCAGTTTCGTGCTCAACCGCAGGGATGCGATCGACCTTAACGCCGAAAGAGCGCGCGCTATCGCCAATTCCATGGCCGCGATCGTAGATCCGGATGCGTTTGAGCAAGCCTTGGATACGGGCGAAAAGAATGATTTTTGGTATACCTACAAAGGCGCGCTCGATAAGACGTACGAGAGCAACGACGTGCGTTATTTGTACGTAATCGACAGCCATTACGGAAGCTCCGTTCGCTACTTTGCCGAGGGGTACCCCGCCTCCGGCCGGGAAGATACCGCCTGCGACCTTGGCGATGAACAGCCCGCCAATTATTTTGCGCAAGAAATCTTCGATACGGTACGCACCGGCAGCAGCACGGCGACGGGTATCTACTACCTGGATGATTACGGCAACATGGTATCCGGCTTTGCGCCGATCCTCGGCTCCGGCGGAAACGTAATCGGCGCCGTGGGCGTGGATCTTAACGTGGACAGCGTCGTGGCATCGGCGCGCCAGTTCGGCCTCATGATCATCTTGATTGCCGCGGTACTGTGCGCGGCCGCCGGCGTAATCGTTGCACTGTACATTAAGCGCGCGGTGGGCAGCCCGCTTATGGCGCTGAAGCAAGCGGCGGAAAGGCTGTCCGCCGGAGACATCGATATCAGCGTTTCTTCCTCGCGAAGCGACGAAATCGGCATGTTAATCGTATCCTTCCAACACATGGTAAGCGCGACAAGGAAGCAGGCGCGGGCGATGGAGGCCCTCGCGGGCGGAGATCTTACCATTCACGTGGAACCCCGCTGCGAAAGCGACGTGATGGGCATGGCGATCATGCGAACGCTCGCCAATCTAAACGACATGTTTGCCGACATCAACGCAAGCACCGAGCAGGTGTCCTTCGGTTCCCGCCAAATGGCCGACGGCGCGCAGGCGCTGGCGGAGGGCGCCACCGAACAGGCCGCTACCGTGGAGCTGCTTTCGCGATCCATCGGGGCCATGGCGGAGCAGACGCAGACAAACGCGCACATGGCCGAAAAGGCGGCTTCTCTGGCCGACGCGATCAAGCAGAACGCCGAAAAAGGAACCGAACAGATGGATCTGATGATCAAGGCCGTCACGGAGATCGACGAGGCGAGCCAGGCAATTGGCAAGGTGATCAAGGTGATCGACGACATCGCGTTCCAAACGAACATCCTGGCGATCAACGCGGCGGTGGAGGCCGCGCACGCCGGCGCGCAGGGCAAGGGCTTTGCGGTGGTTGCAGAAGAGGTGCGCACCTTGGCGCAAAAGAGCGCCGATTCGGCGAAGGACACCGGCAGGCTCATCGAAAACTCGCTGGAAAAGGCCAGGTTGGGCGTGGAAATCGCCGGTGGCACCTCGGCATCCTTGTCTGAAATCGTGGCGGGCATCAACGAATCGAGCGCCGTGGTGGCGGAAATCGCACAGTCATCCAAAGAACAGAGCGAGGCGATTTTACAGATCAACACCGGCATCGACCAGGTTGCCCAGGTGATACAGCAAAACAGCGCCACCGCGCAGCAGAGCGCCGCGGCGAGCGAGGAGATCAGCGTACAGGCCGACACGCTCGAAAGCCTGGTATCGCGCTTTTCGTTGCGCCAAAGCGAGCGCCCCGAACTTCCTTCGCGCGCGCGCGGCGCCCGGCTATAGGGCAGGACTCCATTCCTTCGCATAACTGCGGATCGAAAAACAAAAGGCGATGCAAGAGTTTTTACTTTTGCATCGCCTTTTTATCGAATGGTATACTATTTCAACTTTGCGGTGAGCCACCGGATGGCCTCGTCCTGCATCTCGCGGGTGGCGGCGTGCGCGACGCCGGGGTACTCGATGTATCGATAGTCGCCCGGATGCTCCCGGTAAAGGGGCCTAAGCCTCTCGTCCAGCCGCCGCGTGCCGCCGACCGGCACGATGGTATCCTCCACGCCGGATTGCACAAACAGCGCCGTGGGATGCATCTTTTCAAAATGCCTAAGCGGGCTGTGCGCGATCACTTCCTCGCGCGTGGATTGGCAAATGCTCTGCCAATCCGGGCTGTTTCCGTACTTGTCCTCCAGATCGGGCGAGCCGATGAGCGGCGCGGCGGCGGCAATGCGAGGGTCTTTCGTCATGGTCATAAAGGCAACGTACCCGCCCTGGGATATGCCGGTTATACCCACTTTCGCGGCGTTTACCCGCGCGTCGCCCGTATAATAATCGATGAGCCGCGTCATATCGCCCGCCATGGTTAGAAGCAGGTTCAGGTAATTTTTCTTGTACACGGCAGGTTCCAGGCGCTCGGCAAGCTTCCCGTCGCTGCGGCGCCCGTGCCACACCGCATCGACGCATACGCAAAAGTGCCCCGCCTGCGCTAATTTAACGGCCATGGGCAGCATATCGTACGCACAGCCGGTGGTGCCGTGGTTCAGCAGCACCAGCGGCCTCGCTTCGTCAATTTCGCTATAGCAGGCGATGACCGGAATGCCGCCCGGCTCGACCGTCGTCTCTTCAAGAATCCATCGGTTCATGCGTATCACCGCGCTTTTCTTGTTTTGCCCATCTTTATGCCGAGGCGTGCTGCAAAAACGTCCGTTTTCAGCGGGCAAGCACGTCGGCGATGTCGATCAGATCGAGCCTGGGCACGCGTGCGGTCGCCACCGCGGTCGAGATATCCTCGTCGTACACCCTGTTGCGCTGAACGCCCACGCAGTGGCAGTTTTCTCCCGCCAGCAGCACCTTTACCGCGTGATACCCGAGCGTCGACGCGAGCACGCGGTCGGATGCCGAGGGCGAACCACCGCGCTGCACGTGCGCGAAATCCACCGAACGCGAATCGAAGCGGTAGCCGTCGGGCGCGACATATTGGTTGATTTGCCTGGATACGTATTCGGCGGTAAACGTCGGCGTTTTGCCGGGCATAAGGTGCATGCCTTCCGCCATGACGATGATGCCGTATTCCTTCTTGCGCGTGCGGGCCTTGTTGAGCTTATCGTAAATATACTGGAGCCACGCGTTATCCGACGTGTCCTTTTCGGGGATCAAAATC
This sequence comes from Eubacteriales bacterium, assembly GCA_031551255.1. GTDB lineage: Bacteria > Bacillota > Clostridia > Christensenellales > UBA1750 > JAVBNW01. The sequence continues at coordinate 7,301 of JAVBNW010000010.1, forward strand.
GCCTCCGCGCCTGCCGCGATGCCCGCGTAAATGGCGATATCTCCACAATATCTGCCCATGACCTCCACGACAGAAATGCGATCGTGCGACGCCATCGTATCGCGCAGATTGTTGATCAAATGCACGCAGGTATTGACTGCGGTGTCAAAACCGATCGTAAAATCCGTGTAAGCCAGGTCGTTGTCGATGGTGCAGGGCAAGCCGACGACGCGCAAATCCGTATGCTCGCTGGCGAGCAGGTTTGCGCCCTGGAAGCTGCCGTCCCCGCCGAGCACGACCAGCGCATCGATCTTATGCTGCTTAAGGCTCGCATAGCATTGATCGCGCACGGCCTTGTCGGTGCGAAAAGCATCCAGCCGCGCCGTGCGCAGAATCGTGCCGCCGCGCTGCAAAATATCGCCCACCGAGCCCGCGGTCAGCTTGCGAAACCGTCCCTCTTTCAGGCCCCGGTAGCCTTCGTCGATGCCGAACACCACCAGCTTTCTTGACAAGGCTGCGCGGGTTACCGCGCGAATGGCGGCGTTCATACCCGGAGAATCTCCTCCGCTGGTGAGAATGGCGATGCGCTTGATATGGTTTTTGTTCTTCACCTTTTGAAGGTTGATGTCCTGAAGTTCCATGCTATCCCTCTTTTATTGTGAAAATCTTTATCCGTCGCCGCGGCAACGCTCAAGCAGGGGCGTTCCCTTTGCTCCGTGCATTTTAAATGGTGTTGCGGCAAGCGGGCGGTAATGCGAGGCCATACTATGCTTCGCCGTCGCCGGAGATGACTTGGCCGTGGCGCGACATGATGAGCGCTTTTCCGCGGATCTTCATGGCGGAAATATTCTGGGTGAACTGCGCGGCCATCACTTCGCCGCGGTCGAGCTTTTCGGTATGCTGAAGCTTGGTCTCCCTGCCGCGGGTGATGCCGATGATCGTCACGCCATCCTCCAGCGCCTTGATGATCAAAAAATCCTGGCCGGAGTCCCAAAGTTCGCGCTCCATGGTTTCGCCCCTTTCTAAAAAAACACGTGGCAGCGCAATCCTATAGACGACCGGCTTCAAAAGCGGCGTGGACGAGCGATTTTATCGCAGGGCCAGGAGGCGAAGGGAGGCGTGGCCGACAGCTACGCCGACTGGAGCTCGACGCCGCCATGCGGGAAAAGATCCGCTCGTATGCTCTGCCTTTGGGGCCGGTTGACTATAATGGAATGCTGCGCGCGGGCCTCCATGCCGTTGGCATATGTAGGCGCCGGCAGGCTTCGCCCCCCGGCGCCATCCTTCCGCCTGACCTGGTCTTTGCCCCCACACCCGCCGGCTGGAAGCCTTGCTTGGGCAGTATCGCCGTCACGCCGCTTCTCTCGGGTTTGATCCCGGCCGGGCTTACATCTAGACCGCGCCATGCTCGCCGCCCTTTGGGCGGTTTACGTGGGCCGCTTTGCCCGCGGCTGGCATCGGCTTGCAACCACAGACGCAAAAGGACGTACGCAGTATAACCCTTTTAGCGCGGTTTTGCTAGTCTATTTGGTATAAAACAAGGCGCGGTTTTGTTGCCCGGTTTAAAAAAGTTTCGCATGCCGATATCCGCATTTTTCGAATGGGTAAACAATGCGGTTGCGAAAATATACAATATGCGGCGATCTACCGTGGTTCATCGCCCATCACAGCTCTTGTGGCGGCCAATACGTTCACGCTTCTCGCGCCCGCCTCAAGAAACGCCTGCGCGCATGCAGAACAAGTGGCGCCGGTGGTGAGTACGTCGTCAATCAGCGCAATATCCTTGCCCTTTGCCGCGGAGGATGCCTCAAACGCACCGCGCACGTTCGTCTCGCGTCTATCTTCATCAAGGTCGGCCTGGTTTTTCGTATCACGCTTGCGCCACAGCCAGCCTTCGCGCACAAAGGCCCCGGTTTCGCGGGCAATCCTCAGCGCAAGCACGGCCGCCTGGTTGTAGCCGCGCTCGGCCATTTTCCTGCGGGAAAGCGGCACCGGCACAAAAATTCTACCTACAAAGCCTTCCTTGCGCGCCCACGACGCCATAACCGGTGCAAGATAGGCCAGCGCCGGGCGCGCCTCGCCGTGAAATTTAAGCGTTCGAATCATACCGGCGGCACAGCCGCGATACGCATAGGCGCCGATCGCCAGCCCGTAGGCCCGGCCCTCGTCGCTCGCCTCGCGCTGGTCAATCGTTAAAAGCAATTCGGGCAGCATGTTCAGGCACGGGCCGCACAGGCCTAAGGTCACATCTTGACGCCCGCCGCAGGCCACGCAAACGCTGAGCGGATACAGCAGGCCCAGTGCAACGTCGGGCAGCTTCATAGGGCGAGTTGTTGGCCAGGCAACGCCTGCGTTAGCGCGTTCAGCCGCGGCGCAAGTTGAGTGTAGCGCGTTACGATGCGGTTGTTTTCCACCATGCGCGCAATCGTCGCCGAAGAGCCCACCAACACCACCAATTGCCTTGCGCGGGTGACCGCCGTGTACAAAAGATTACGCGTGAGCAGCATCGGCGGGCCGGATACGATGGGGATGACCACCGCGGGAAACTCGCTGCCCTGGCTTTTATGGATGGACATCGCATAGCAAAGCTCGATTTCGCTCGCGTTCGCATCGTCGTACACCGCGCGGCGCTCGTCGTCAAACAGCACGGTCACCGTATGCTCGCGCGGATCGATGGATTCGATCACGCCGGTATCCCCGTTGAACACCCCGAGGCCTTCTTCTTCTTGGCGGCCGGTTCTTCGCGTCCAGGCGAGCTGATAGTTGTTGCGGGTCTGCATTACTTTATCGCCCTCGCGCATCAGGCTCTCGCCTACAGATCGCTCTTTTCTCGCAGGCGACGCCGGGTTGAGCGCCTGCTGAAGCTGGGCATTTAGGCGATGTACCCCCGCCTCGCCCTTTTTCATCGGGCACAGCACCTGAATCTCGCGCGGGGAAAGGCCGGAAAAGCCCGGCAGCCTTCGCGTAACCAAATCGATGGCGGTAGCGGCCGCGGCAGGCAGGGTATCGCGCCTGTCGAAAAAGAAATCCCCCTCGCGCGCGTCGAGCACGGGAGATTCGCCTCTGTTGATGCGATGCGCATTTTGAATGATCATGCTCTTGGCCGCCTGCCGAAAGATCTCGTCTAGGCGCGCGACGGGGATGGCGCCCGAGTCGATGATATCGCGCAGCACATTGCCCGCCCCTACCGACGGAAGCTGATCAACGTCTCCCACCAGCACGAGACGCGAACCGGGCTTGGCGGCCCTAAGCAGCGCGCGCATCAGAAATAAATCCACCATAGACATCTCGTCCACGATCAGCGCGTCGAATTCAAGCGGCGCATCCTGGTTTTTTTGGAAGTAATCCTCCTCGCTGCCCGGGGCGTATTCGAGCAGGCGGTGGATCGTCTTGGCCTCCCGCCCGGAGGCCTCGCTCATGCGCTTTGCCGCGCGGCCGGTCGGCGCGCACAGCGCCGCCTTGAGCCCGCCTTCCTCGAGCAGGGTGATGATGCAGTTGATAATCGTGGTTTTGCCCGTGCCGGGCCCGCCGGTAATCACCGAAACGCCTTGCCCCAGCGCGAGCGAAACGGCCTCGCGCTGCCTGGGGGAAAACTCGATGCCCTGCTCCCGCTCAAAATCTCCGATACCCCTATCGGAAAGCGGATCCCGGGCGGCGGAGTACAGCGCGCTCAGCCGCATCGCTACCTCGCCCTCGGCGGCGAAGTAGCTAGGCAGGTACGCGAGGGTTTCGCCGTCGATTTCGCGCAAGATGAGCTCCCTGCCGATGGCTAACGCCGCGAGGGCGTTGTCGATGAGCCCGTCGGACGCGTCCAGCAGATCGCACGCGCGGTCGATGAGCTCGTGGCGGGGCAGGTAGACGTGTCCCTCGCCCGCCGCGGCCTCCCTAAGCGCATGCTTGATGCCCGCGCTTAAGCGGAAATCGGAATCCCTTGCGATGCCCATGCGCCCGGCGATGCCGTCGGCGGTGCGAAAGCCGATGCCCGAAATATCGTCCACCAGCCGGTAAGGGTTGCTGCGGATGACGTCGGCGGTAGCCGACTCATATTTTTTGTAGATGCGAAGCGCAAACGCCGGGGAGATGTCGTAGTGGCGCATAAAGACCATCGCGCTTTGCATGCCGCTTTGCTCCGCAAAGCTTTGGACAATCTGCGCGGCGCGCTTGCGCCCGATGCCCGGCACTTCGGCGATGCGGTCGGGGTTCATCTGCATCACTTCCAGAGCATCCGCCCCGAACGATTCTACGATGGCGCGCGCGGTGGTGGGGCCGATGCCGCGGATAAGGCCCGACGCAAGATAGCGCTCGATATCCTCAAGCTGCGTCGGGGGCGCGGAGTCGTAGCTTTCTACCTTCAATTGCGGGCCGAACGTCGGATGCTCGCCCCAGACGCCGCGCAGCGTTACTCGCTCGCCCTCTGCGATAAAGGGCATGGTGCCCACCGCCGCGAATTCTTCGCGGCCCGCGCGCACCTCGAGCACCGTGTAGCCATTTTGCTCGTTGCGAAAGATGATGGATGTTATGATGCCAGTGAGCTCCGCCATGCGCACCCTCCAAAGGAAACTATGCCACCGCCCCTGAAAATTCGAGCAAAATGAGCGAACAGTTTTTTCGCCTCCGCGCGAAGGCGGAGGGAGGCGTGGCCGGCAGCCACGTCGACCGACGATGACGACACGGAGCGGAAAAAGCGCCGCTCAGATGTTCCGGTTTTCAGGGGCGGTGGCTATGTGGTTCATCTTAACGCGAACATGCGCTCGCTGTCAATGCGCGGCGCATGCAAAAGGCATCGCAATATATTTGCTAAGAAACGACCCTGTTTCTGCCGCCTTCTTTCGCTTTGTACAGGTTGATGTCGGCGCTTTCGACGAAGGATGAGTACGATATGCCCTTGGTGTACGCGCCCACGCCGCAGCTAACCGTTATGCTGCCGCCGTGCGCCCAACGTGTTTCCCGCAGTTTTTTCGTGCATAGGGAGATTTTCCATAAAGCGCCCTCGACATCGTTGCCCTTGAAGAGAATCAGGAATTCCTCGCCCCCATAGCGGCCGAACACCTCGTCCTCGCCAAGGCACGACCCGATCAGTTGGGCGAGCTTAATGAGCACCTCATCGCCATATACATGGCCGTAGCTATCGTTGATGCGCTTGAAATGGTCGATATCCAGGATGCACACGGTGAGCGGCTGACCGCTGTCGTACGCCTTGCGCATTTCTTCATCGAGACAGGATGTCAAAAAGCGCCGGTTGTAAACGCCGGTCAGCGGGTCGGTCAGCGCCATTTCTTCTAATTTTTTCGCCATGTTCTCGGCCTCGAACTTTGCCCTTTTATAGCGGGCCAAAACGATGAACACGAGGGTTACGCTTACCGTGAAGCTGGAAATGAGGCCGATGATCAAATCGATATACCAAGCCTCGCGGTTTGGATAGGGGACAAAGATGTCGGGATAGAGCATCTCCAAGTAGATAAATGTGCAAAACATCAGAACCGTTACGCACGAGAGAATCGCGCGAAACTTCCCTTGAAAGATGATCACTACCACCAGCCCGCTCATAATGACAAAGGGCATGGTAGAGCCTGTTGCCCCGCCCGTGCTGAACCACAGAAAGGGGAACAGTACAAAAATCGCGTAAAACACGACGATGACCGACGTGCCACGCCAGCGCTTGGTGGCTATGGAGTAGGCGATGCACGCGATGTCGATGACGATGTTGAGCGAGGGAACGAGCAGCGACACAGCGTTAAGACCCAAAGAAGAGTTCCCAACCAGACCGACGGTCGACATAAAAATGCCCGACAGCGCAACGAGGATGAAAATCATATGCTCGAGCGCGATATTCCGGCCGAATATCCCGGCAAAGATATTGACGACTTTTTCTTTCATTAAACGCATGAGGCAATACAGGCTCCTTGTGGTTGTAATATAATTGAATGAAATTAGGATTGTGAGACTGAGGAGCGACAAATGAATCATAATATTGGGAACACCCGATATACATCCACATTTTTGAGGATATACGGGCGATTCAAAAAAGCGCTCCCGCGCAGAGATCATCGCCTGCATGGTATCATTTGTAAGCTTATTGAGAACGATTCAACCATACTATACTTTTCGCCTTAGCGCAATACCCGTTTCTGAAAAAAGAATGTTAGCAAAAAGGCGGCGCCCATTAGCAGAACGACCGTAGCGCCCGCGGCGGTATCCAGCACATAGGAAAGCGTAAGCCCACCTACGCCGCTTACGAGGGCCAGCGCGACGGCGACGATCTGGTATGCGCGCATATTGCGCGCGATGTTGCGCGCGGCGGCGGCGGGCAGAATGAGCATCGCGTTGATGATCAGCGTCCCGACATAGCGTATCGAGAGCATTACCACCACGGCGATGAGCAGCGTAAAGCTCAGATGTACCGCGCGGGCGTTCACGCCCCGGCTGCGCGCCAGAGGCTCGCTGACGCCCAAGAGAACCAGGTGATTGTAGCAGATGCCAAAGTAGATGAGCGTTGCCGTCAGCGCCCCGGCGAGCACCCAGATGTCGCCCGGGGCCACGGACAAAAGATCGCCCACCAACAGTGCCGAATACTTCGCAAAGCCTCCCCCGCGCGAAAGCAGCACCACGCCCAGCGCCACCGTCAACGACGACAGCACGCCGATGAGCGCATCAAAAGCAAGGCTTGCACGGCTCTGCATCGCCCACAGCGCCACCGCGTACAGAATGCCGAACGCCACCAACGCCAACGGAGAATCCGCTACGCCCAAAAGTGCGCCGATCGCCACGCCGCACAGTGCGCCGTGTCCCAGGGATTCGGAAAAAAACGTCATGCCGCGCGATACCACCATCGTACCCAGCAACGCGTACATTGGCCCGATCAGCAGCACGGCGATCAGGGCGTTGCGCATGAACAGAAGATCAAACGGATTGCTCATGGCGCCGCCTCCCCAAAGCCGAATGCCTCGCGAAATGCTTCGCCGGAAAACACGTCGGCGGGCGTACCTACATCTAACACCGTCGTGCGCAAAAGCACCACCCGGTCGGCGTGGCGGCGCACCGCGCCTAGATCGTGCGAGACGAGGATGCACGTCAGATCAAACGAGCGGCGCACTTCGTCCACCACGGCGTAGAAGCGTTCAAGGCCTATAGCATCCACGCCGGATACCGGCTCGTCGAGCAGCAGCACATCCGGCGCGGGCAAGAGCGCCAGCGCCAGCAGCACCCGCTGCAGCTCTCCGCCGGATAGCGCGCCCAACCGCCGGCCCGCCAGCGAGTCGGCGCCGATGGCCGAAAGGGCCTTGCCGGCCTCCTTGCGCGCGCGCTCGCTCGGGCCGAGGAACGCTGGGCGGCGGCTCGTGGCGGAGGCAAATAGATCTTCCACCGTTAGGGGAGCGAGCTTGTCCAAATCCATCGACTGGGGCACATATCCCATGCGCGGCAGGCGGGAAGGGCCACCTTGCGCGCCCTCGAACCACACTCTTCCCGTATAGGGCACAAGGCCCAGCAGCGCGCGCAGAAGCGTCGTCTTTCCCGCGCCGTTGGGGCCGATCAGGGCGGTAAGCTCTCCGCAGTGAATGTGCAAATTGATATCGCGTAGCGCCTCGTGCCCTCCCAACTGCACACCCACATGTTCAAGGCGAGTGCAGCACAACCCGCAGGCGGACGCCGCGCGTTCGTGCCTCGTCATGGTTCATATCCCAGCGCAAGGTCGATGGATACGGCGTTGTAGTCCATCGCCTTAAGATAGGCGTCCGGGTCATCCCCATCGCCGCTTACCGCCGAATCGAGGGGAAATACCAGTACGCCGGTCTCGCGCGACAGAGCCTCTGCGGCCGGATCGTCCGCATACTGAAGCTCGCTGAAGATGATGACGGCTCCCTCCGAGCGAATCGTGGCCGCCGCCTGGGCAAGCTCCTTTGCGCTGAGCTGTGCCTCGGGCTCCGTTTTGATGACGGCCACGATATCCAACTGAAACTCCCGGGCAAAATACTCCAGCGAATCGTGCAGCACGGCGACCTTCACGCCCGCGTATGGCGCCAGCGTCGTATGCATGTTGCTCTGCAAATCCAGCAGGGCGTTGATATACTCCTGCGCGTTGGCGGCATACTGATCGGCGTGCTTAGGGTCCCAATCCATCAGGCCGTCGCGGATGCGCTCCGCCTGGTAGATCGCCCCCTCCGGGGAAACCCATACATGCGGGTTGCCCTCTTCCTGATCGTGGCCGTGCCCCTCGTGGCCTTCGCCTTCGTACGACGGAAGGGGTTCGTAGCCCTCCGAGGCGTCGATCGCGGATTTTCCGCTGAGGAGCTTATCCAAAAAGCTCTCCATGCCCATGCCGTTCATTACCACGATGCCCGCCTGCTCCACACGCTGCCGGTCCCCCGCGGTGAGCTGGTAGTCATGCAGGCACCCTGCGGTAGGCGGCGCGAGCATCGCAACCGAAACGCCGTCTACGCCGGCGGCAATGTTCGCCGTTGCGACATAAATTGGGAAGAATGTGGTGAGGATGATCGCCTCGCCTGTCTCCTGTGCGGGAGAGCAGCCTGTAAAGGACATAAGGGCGATCAAAAGCGTCAGAACAAAAGGGATGGATTTCTTCATGCATCTTGGCTCCTTGGTCATTAGTTCTCTTGCGAAGCTTAAGACGAGGGTGGAGGGGGATACCTGCGCATCGCGCTTGTTTTGCCGTTCTTGCCGCGGCCTTAGAGTTTCGCAAGAAGTCCATTGATCGGCGCGCAGCCGGCCCGGCACCCTACGCCCGCTCTCAAGCTGCGCCCACTTATTCGCGCTGTCAGTATACGGCGCGGCCTGCGGCCTGTCAAACAGCGGCAAAGTATGATCAATTAACCATACGTTTTCGCGTTGTCGTTGACTATTTCGGGAAAAGTGCGCATTATCTATAAAAGAAAGAATGCCAATGACAACGGGCGGCAATGCACGCGCAACCGCGCATCGGCGATACGCATTGTCGCGGGAGGGTATTTATGAAAATCATCATGACGGGCGGCGGCTCGGCAGGGCACGTAACCCCCAACCTTGCGCTCATACCCTTGCTGCTTGAGGGCGGCTGGGACATCGAGTACATCGGCGGCGAGGACGGCATCGAGCGCTCGCTGATCGAGCCCGTAAAGGGCGTGCCGTTTCGCGGAATCGCCACCGGCAAGCTGCGCCGCTATATGTCGCTTAAAAATCTGACGGACCCGTTCCGCGTTATCAAAGGCCTTGCGCAGGCGCACGGCATCATTCGACGCGCCCGGCCCGACGTCGTGTTTTCCAAGGGCGGGTTCGTATCGGTGCCGGTGGTGTATGCGGCGGCCATGTGCGGTGTTCCCGTGGTATCCCACGAGTCGGATATGACGCCGGGCCTTGCGAACAAGCTCAACGCGCCCTTTACCCGCGTTACCTGTACGACCTTCCCGGAAACCGCCCGGCAGATCAAGCGCGGGGTATTTACCGGGGCGCCGTTGCGCGCAGAGCTCTATTCGGGCGACAGGAGGCGCGGCCTCGCCGCGTTTTCGCTAGAGGGCAAGAAGCCCGTTTTGATGATGATCGGCGGAAGCCTGGGGGCCGTATCCGTCAATAATGCGCTGCGCGGCGCGCTTGACGCGCTCGGCCAGACGTTCGATGTGCTTCACCTGTGCGGCAAGGGCAACCTAGACCCGACGCTCGAAGGGCGGCGCGGCTACCGGCAGGTAGAGTATGTGCGAGAGGGCATGCCCGATGCGTTTGCGGCCGCGGATCTTGTACTTTCCAGGGCGGGCTCCAATGCGCTGTGCGAGCTGCTCGCGCTGAAAAAGCCGCACCTGCTTATCCCGTACCCTAAGGGATCCACCAGCCGGGGCGATCAGGTGGAAAATGCTCTTTCGTTTGAAAGCCGCGGTTTTTCGCGCGTGCTGTGGCAACAGGAAATGACCCCTCAGCGCCTGACAGACGAACTGATGAAGACGTGGCGCGACCGCGCTTATTATGTAGATCGCATGAAAAAGGAGCCCTCGGCCGACGGCACGCGCGCGGTGCTTGAGCAGATTGAGGCGGTGGCCGCGCACAAGCGCGTACGGCGCTAGAGTATGCCCTAGTGATCTGACACGATTAGATATTAGTTTCTGAGCGGATCTTTTCCCGTTCGGCATTGTCGCTCTCCGCTCGGCGTAGCTCTTGCTACGGCCTCGCTCCGGCTCCTCGCCGGACGAAAAAATCTCTCGCTCAGGATCCTAAATTCTAATTCTGTCAGAACACTAGTCTTTTGCCCTCAGCTCTAAATATGTGGATACCTCGTAGTCGTGGTACTCCATGTGAAAAGCGCAGTTCCCATATTTCCCGATCACCTTCCTGACGGTAGAAAGGCCGATTCCACTATGCCCCCGCTTGCTCGTCGCACCGTGTACAAAAATGCCTTCGACATCAACGGGCTTGCCCGTGCTGTTTGTAATGATAAAGATTTTCGATATATTGTTCTTTACCTCGGCCGAAAAGTAGATCATCTTGGCGGCTGAGCTCGCCGCGGCCTCGATGGCGTTGTCAAGCAGACACGAGAGAATTCTGCATAGATCCAAATTGTCGATATAGGTGTTTTCCAGGCCGCATTGCAAAGAAAATTGGAATCTCACGTTTGCTTCTTGCGCACATTCGGCCTTGCTGATGAGCAACGATACCAAGGCCGGGTTTTGGTGTATCTTCTGCCCCAGTTCCATGGCGACGCCCGCATGTGTGGTCGTGTCGACCAGCGCAGCATGATACTCTTTTAGATGCTCCAAATCCCCAATCTCCAAATAGCCGCTGTATGTCTGTAGAATGTTATAGAAATCGTGCTTGATCCCTCTAAATTCTTCCATTCCGTTGAATAAAGTGCTGATGTGGATGTTGTTGTTTTCTATAATCTGCTTGTTGTATGCATTCATGTCGGTCAATATCATGATCGTGAAGATAAGTGTAAGCATCAGAAAACAAAAGGCGCTTGATGCGAACGGCGCGGGCATAAGCATGGAAAGCGCAACGCTTACCAAATAGACAAAAACCGACCTAAGAAAGTAGAAGACAAGCTCCCTTCGCCGATCAAAAAACCGACTGTCCACAAAGCGGAGATTGAATTTTTTCCGCTTAATAATGTGGCCGATTCCATGGCATGCCGTAAAAAAGATTATGAACATGAGGATTTGCTGAACCATATCGATAAGATAATTGTATTGATCCGTAGTTTGAACGAAGAACAACTCGCCCAGCATGCCGTTGAACTTGCGGCTGATAAACCAAAATAGATAGACATAACTCATCATTTTTGTCGAGCGTTCCGGCGGAAGCTTAAAGATTTTTACCGCTGAATAGCACCCTAAAAGGGCGGCGATAGGATTGGGGCATGCTATGAGCTGATACTGCAACCGACCAAAGCTGACCATCCCTCCGAGCATATACATTCCGTATACCCACACGTTTTGCAGCAATGTTCCGGCAAAAAAGGCGAAGAGCGCTTTCTGTTTTTGCGTAGCGTTGATTTCGAAAAGAAGAGAAATGACTCCAGCCAGTAGGTACATCGAAAAGAACTCTACGACAAACACGACCACTGCTAAAGTGAGCTGCATTGGGCGCGAATAGGCAAAGACAGAATGCATAATGTCTCCCTGTTACAAAAAGTTTGGCGTATAGAAAGCCAGCAATCGCTACTTTCGCTTTTTTAGCAGCGGTTCAATGGTGACAAGCATGCTTTCCATTCCAGCATTGTAAACTCCGGTAAACTCCTCTATGGGCAACATAAGGTTCGCGCATTGTATAAAAAGAGCAAGAGAGTACGATGTCATGATATAGGCGACGGTCTTATAATCAAAAGGCTCCAGTATTTCAAGGCGGATAAGTTCGGCAAACAGCTTCTCCCGGTATCCCAAAGCCATATCGTAATAAATATAATTGTATACTTCCTTAGCTTTCTTGTTTTCAAATTGATACCCGAGTGCTATGCGTAAAATTTTATTCATAATATAAAAATGTTCATTATCAATATATTTCAGTATAGACACGTTTAAAATTTCCTTGACACTAAAATCCAATGATGATCGAACTACTTTCTCAAAAGGGACCCTATATCTCTTATCGTTCGTAAGAAAATAATCAAATATCTCATCCAACAGCTTGTTCTTGCTTTCATAATAGTAATATAGACTGGCAGATTTGATCCCGACGCGTTTGGCAAGCTCTCTCATCGTGCTTTCCGCATAGCCCAAGG
>JAVBNW010000060.1:0-8328 GCA_031551255.1 Eubacteriales bacterium
CCTTGGCCCTCCCCTGCGACCCCTCCCGGGGTTTCCCCGCCCGCCCACCCAGAGGAAGGACGGGGCGACGACGGGGAAGAACGGAGTACGACGAGGCGGCGAGGAACGAACGCCGCAAGGCAGGTGATCGGTATATACGTGCTCGCGCTGGAGGCTTCGACGCAGGCCGCGAAGGCGGCGGTGATCGGGCCGGATGGGAAATGCGTTGCGCAAGTGGATAGGGTGTATCCACCGGGCGTCAGCGACATCGCTACGATAGACGTGGAAAAGATCTATGCCGCGCTCATCGATGCGGGGCGCGCCGCGGTAGACGAGGCCAAGCAGGCGGGGGTAGGGGAAATTGCCGCCGCCGGGTTGTGCACGATTTGGCAGAGCCTGCTTGCGCAGGACGCGCAGGATCGGCCGCTTTCCCGCGCGCTGACCTGGGCGCACACGGGCGCGGGAAGCGTTGCCGCTGCCGTGCGCGCCAACCCGGAGCGCTGTGACGCATATTACCGCCGCACGGGCTGCGTTCCACACAGCCAGCTGCCGGTGTTTCAGGGGATGCACCTTCGTAAAACCGACCCAAGTTTGTGGAATGCCGCAGCGCGCTGGGGCTCGCTGGGCAGTTATCTGATCGGCAGGATGACCGGCGAGGCGCGATCGCCCCGTTGCACGATGGCGGGCAGCGGCTTCATCAATGTAAACACTCTTGATTGGGACGAGCTCGCCCTTGATTTTAGCGGCATCTCCGAAGAAAAGCTGCCGCCGCTTTGCGATGCATCGACGCCGCTTGCGCTCGCAAGGGAAGTCGCCGATGCGCTGGGCGTGGGGGAGATTCCATTAGCGGCGGGAGGCGGGGATGGAGGGCTTAACCAGATAGGCTCCGGCGCGCTCGCAAATGGCGTGATGACCTGCTCCATCGGTACCAGCAGCGCGCTTCGCTTAGGCTCGCGCACGCCGGTGCTTACTGATCCACCCGCCACATGGTGCTATTATGTAGACCAGGGTTGGTTTGTTGCGGGCGCGGCGACTTCGGGCGCATGCAACTGCGTGGATTGGGTGCGCGAGCGTATGCTCGCGGGAGCTCCGTTTGCCGAGTTGGAAAGCGAGATGCTTCAGGCGCGCGGGCGTTGGGCGGATGCCCCGGTGTTCCTGCCGTTTTTGTGGGGCGAGCGCTGCCCCGGCTGGGACGATGCGAGGGCCGGCGGCTATATGGGCCTGCGCGGCACGCACGGCGCAGGGGAGATCTACTATGCGGCGCTGGAAGGCGTATTGATGCTGCTGCGCATGTGCTACGAAAAGCTTGTTCAAATAGCCGGCGAGCCCGAGTTTTTATCGGTGAGCGGGGGGATTGCCAACTCGCACCCGTGGTTGCGCATGGCGGCGGACGTGTTTGGGCGGCCCATCGAGATTTCGCCTGCGAAAAATGCATCGCTGATGGGGGCCGCGGCGCTGGCGATGAATGCGGCGGGGGCGCTTGCGGATTTATCGGATTTTCTGGTGCCGCGCGGGGAGATGCTGCTTCCCGAAGCGTCGATCAAAGATCATTATAACGCGCGCTATGCGCGGTTTGTGGAGGCGTATTGTAGATGATGAAATGGGGAGCGCTCGGCAAGGGGCTTACCGTCGCCGAGATTGAACAGGCCGTCTTAACGGCGATCGAACCCATGCTGGGCAGCGCGAAACGCGTGCTGCTGCTGCCGCCGGATATTACCCGCGTGCATTCCCGCGCGGGGCTGATCACCCGCATGTTGTACATCGCCTTTACCGAGGCGGGGGCTTCGTGCGACGTGATGCCCGCGCTGGGCAGCCATCTTCCGATGACGGAAGAGGAAATGGACAAGATGTTCGAGGGCATTCCCCACGACCGCTTCCTTAAGCACGATTGGCGAAATGGCGTGGCTGCGCTCGGCGAGATCCCTTCGGATTTTGTGCGCGAGGTATCGGGGGGCGCGGTGGAGTTTTCGATTTGCGTACAGCTGAACCGTCGGCTTTTGTCGGGGGAGTACGATGCGATCTACGCGATCGGGCAGGTGGTGCCGCACGAAGTCGCCGGGCTGTCGAGCTATTCCAAGCACATCTTCGTCGGCTGCGGCGGCTCGGAGATGATTAACCGAACGCACTTCCTGGGCGCATCGGTCGGCGCGGAAAACATCATGGGCAAGCAGCTCAACCCCGTGCGCGCGGTGCTCAGTCGCGCGCAGGCGGAGTTTGCCGACGCGCTGCCGATCGAGTATTTTATGACCGTCATAGGATCTTCGGCGGGGGAGCACCAAGTGAACGGGTTGTACTTTGGGCGAGGCGACGCTTTCGACGAGGCCGCGAAATTGTGCGTGCAGCTGAACATCGATAAGGTGGAAAGGCCGATACAAAAGTGCGTGGTGTATCTGGACCCGGAGGAATACCGTTCCACCTGGGTTGGGAACAAGGCGGTGTACCGCACGCGTATGGCGCTAGCGCCCGACGCCGAACTCATCGTGCTCGCAGGCGGCGTCAGGATGTTCGGCGAGGACGAGGAAAACGGCAGGCTCATTCGCAAGTACGGTTACCGAGGCAGGGAGTATGTGCTGGGCTGCATTAGGGATTGCGAAGATCTGGCTGCAAACCTTTCGGTGGCGGCGCATTTGATTCACGGATCGAGCGACGGCGCGTTTTCGATCGCATATGCCGTCGATCCTGACAACATGCCGCTTTCAGAGATCGACGCGATCGGCTACCGCGCGCTCGACTACGGCGAGACGGCCAGGCGCTACGATCCTGGGCGCCTCGCGCAGGGATTTCAAACCGTGGGCGGCGAAGAGATTTTCTTTGTGGCCAACCCGGGGCTGGGTTTATGGAGCGTATAGATGCCAGGCAAGCGGAGGACGACATGGATTTCAGCACGATTGCGACGACCTGGGCCGGGCTTACGAAAGCTTCCAGAATTGTGATTCTTACGGAGCCGGAAAGGCTGCTCATCGCCGATAGGATTAAAGCCGACAATTTACCGCATGTGGCGGATGTGATGATCATGGACATCACATCGGACGCCCCGTATGAGGCGGAAATGAGCCGCATGGCGGCGGACGATCTGCTCATCGCGCTGTTAACCGTGGACGGCTTTAAGAACAGAGGGTTTCGAAATAGGTTCCCGCCCTTTACAAAGCCGACCGGGTATATCGGCAAGTATATCTTTATCCGGCTGGACATTCCGCAGGCGTCGCTGCTGGCAGGTTTGCATACGGACATCGGGAAGGTCGAATCGATCATTGACGAGTACCGCGCGTTGGAGAGCGGCAAAAGAGCGCGCATCACCACCGACAAGGGCACCGATGTCGTTGCGCAAGTCGCCCGCCAAGAATTGCTTCCTTACGACGCCCGCCTGCCGGGGGGCAACGCGTTTCTTCCGCCGACGGAGATTTTGGAGGAATTGACGCATGCAGCCACGAACGGGGTCATCGTCGTGGATGTTACCGTGGGCGAACTTAGGTTTGGCCTCGACCTCATCGATCCACTCGGCGTTGTGGACAGCGACGTTACCGTCACCGTTGAGAATGGGCTTGTCGAGCTGGGGCACGGCTTGTCCGACGGCGTTCCCACCGGGATCATCGGCGTGGATGAGAGCATGAACGGAACCTGCCACTTCGGCATAGGCAATCATAACCCATATCATGTGGATGTCGTCATCGCCGATCCCTGTATCGTTGTCGTGGATTCGTAGATCTATGGGCATTCTTTAGCGTGGAATGCAAATCTTCCCAGAACGCGGCATGGGGCCGCGGCCCTTGCATGCTCTTGGCAATTTTGGTATGATACATCAATAACAACCCGTATATAGATACAGTGCCGGCAGGGGGGACAAGGTGTCGCAGCATAATGGTGAAAGGCCGAGGATCAACGGCCTCGCAATACGGCGCGTGACTCGCTACGCCGCCCTGCTTCTCAAGGAGTGGGAGGCAAACGGCAAGCCCGAACTTGCGCCGCGCGAAAGCGTCAGGGTGCGTGAGCCCTATCGTGCGCCGTCTATTCCCGACCCCTGGGATATCGAAAGGGCTGAGCGCGAACCGGCGGCCCCCGAGTTTTCGATACCACGCACACTGCCCGAAGAACCGAAACAGACCGTGGTTTCACAGGGACCCGATGCGGATAAGCTCAAGGAACACAGTCCCTGGCAGGATGAACCGCTGACTGTCGCCCACTCGCATGCGGGAACAGCATCGGAACGGCCAGGCGATACGCACACGATGCAGACGCCTGATGAAAGCGCGGATGACGGCCTTTTTTGGAGTATTTCTGCGTCGGATGCCGAGGGGGAATCGGCGCCGTTGCCATGGGAACTGCCCGACGATTCGCACGAGGATGGAGAAGGGGCGGTGCGGGCGCCCACGTTCGCCAACCCGCAGGATCAGGACGACTTTGCTCGCGCGATGATGTACCTTTCCTCCGACGACGACTTCCTTGTGACGGGCGTCGGCAAACGTTCCGGACCGGCTCGCGCGCAAAGCGAAGCTTTGCCGCGCCCGGAAGCGAATCCTCCTGTTGTAGCACCACCTAAGGAAACTTCTCCGGAGCCGGTATCGCGCCGCGAAGGCGTTGTGGACAAGCCGCAGGTTCGCGAGCGCAAGCCCATAGATCAGGCGCGCGCGAGGCAGGCGGCGCTGCGCGAACCACGCAGGCCTCTCTTCGTTGGGCGAATCGCCTTGATCGCGCTCATCATCCTTGCGTTGTCTGCGGCGGGCATTGCGGTGTGGTACTTCTTCTTCAGAGAAAAAGTGCCTTCGGTGCCCGGAGCCGCGCATGCGAGCGCCGTGTACATAGGCGGCGAAAGCCTTGGGTGCGTGGCTGACGGCCCAGCGCTACAAAAGTTGCTCGAGGACGAGCGCCTGCGCGTGGAAAACGAGGCCGCCTTGCCTGCGGTGCTTACAAAGACCATCAGAATTGAAGACCGCCTGGTCGATACGCGCTTTCTTGCCCCGCAAAAAGAAATGGAGCTAGCCGTACTGAATGCCTGCGAGGTGATGGTGGAAGCCTCGGGCGTATATGTGGATGGCCGATTGGTAGCCATCGCCCGATCGGAAGACGAAGTGCGGGAAGTTATGGAGGGCGCGCTCGCGCCCTTTCGTTTGCTCGCACAAAACAACCGCGACATTCAAGAATTAAGGTTTTCCGAATCCGTCGAAGTAAAGCCTATGACCACATCGCCGCAAAACGTACTCGATGTTAATGCCCTTGCAAGCGTGCTCATTTCGGGAGAAAGCGCAGCGCAGCAGACATACGAAGTCGTAGCCGGCGATTCGCTGATCGCCATCGCCGGCAACAACGATCTGAAACTTGGGCAGCTTCGCTATGCGAACCCCAACTTGATCGGCAAAGACCTGATCCAGGTGGGGCAAACGCTTTCACTGACGCCGCCCAAGGGTCTGCTTACCGTGCAGTTTACCGAGCGCGTTACCGAGGAGACGAAGCTGCCTTTCGATACCGAAACCAAGACATCTTCCTCGATGTATACCACCGAAGTAAAGACGGAAGTGAAGGGGCAGGACGGGTTGCGCAAGGTAGTCGCCGACAAGGTGTACATCGCGGGCGTCCTTGCGCACGAGAACATTCTTGAGGAAACCGTGCTGAAAGAACCGGTTACGCAGGTGATCGTAAAAGGCACGAAAAAGGTTACGGCGGCGAGCGGATCCGGCACATATGTTTGGCCGGCACAGGGGAAGATTTCTTCTACTTTTAAAATGCGCTGGGGCCGCCAGCATCAGGGGCTGGATATTGCCGCGAACACCGGCACGCCGATTTACGCCGCCCGCGCGGGCACGGTTACATTTTCGGGCACGAACGGCGACTACGGCAAAATGATCAAGATCGACCACGGCGGTGGCGTGGAGACGCGCTATGCACATTGTTCCGCGCTGAAGGTCTCCTCGGGAACGACGGTGAAGAAAGGGCAACTGATCGCCCTCGTGGGTTCCACGGGCAATTCAACAGGCCCGCATCTGCACTTTGAAATCCGGATCAACGGCGTGGCGAAAGATCCGCAAAACTACTTGCCGAAATAGATGCGGCGTCCGTAGATGGATATCCGGGCGGGGCGTATAGGCGTCCCGCTTTGGCGTAGGGGGAAAACATGCGTTATGTAGCTCTGGATATTGGCAGCAGCTTTGTCAAATGCGCGCTGGTGGATACGGAACATCTGCGCGTCGCGGATGTATCGTCCGTGCCTGCGCTTTCGCCGCGTACGGACCTGCATGGACGCTATGAGCTCGATGCCGACGCCTTTTTTGCGCAGGCAAAGGCGCTGATTGACGAGGCGCTTTTACTTGCTCCGGACGCAAACGGAATTTTGATCTCGGCGCAGATGCACGGCTGTGCGATTGTCGATGCACAACACAGACCGCTCACTGGCCTCATCACCTGGCAGGATACGATGGGGCTGGAAAAGATAGGTGCGTCGGGCAGTTATGTCGACCTCCTAGCCGAACATCTGGCGGATTATGAGGACCATGAGGATTATGTGCACGTTGGGCGCAAGCTGGCGGTTGGCAACCTATTTGCGCGCGTTTCTCAGGGGCTTGCATTGCCGGCGGGTTCGTGTTTTTGTACGACGGGAGGCTATGTTACCTACCTCCTCACCGGCGCGCATGCGTGCCACGCCTCGCAGGCCGCTTCCACAGGCTGCGCGACGGCGCGAGCGGATCGATGGTTTGTTCCGGCGATCGCGGCGGCGCAGTTGAGCTCGTTGTGGTTTCCGCGTATCATCGCGGGCTTTGAGCCTGTGGGAACCTATCGTTTCCGCGGGAGGGAATACCCGATCTTTCCCGATGTAGGCGACCACCAGGCCAGCGCGCTGGGAAGCTTGGCGCGCGAGGAAGAGGACGCACAAGTCAATATAGGTACCGGAGGTATGGTAGGGCGCATCGTTACAGGTTTTTCCCGAGGGAACGGGTTTGAAACGCGTCCTTTGGTGGATGGCTTGTCGATCCATACGATTACCGGCTTGCCCGGGGGGCGGCATTTGCAGATTGTACTGAGTTTTTTGCAGGAAACAGTGAAAGACTTGTCGGGCATTTTGCTGGAAGAAGCGACGCTTTGGAGATGGGCGTCTTCTCTTAAGGCCGTACCGGATGCCGTTCAAGTGCGGCCGGATTTCTTTGTGGGCGAGGGCGTGATTGCCTCTATAGGCCCTAAGAATTTGCGTCCGGATGCGCTGATGGTCGGCGCATATCGGGCGGTGGCGGTTGCGTGCGCCAAGGCGCTAGGCCTGCTAGGAAGGGCGGAACAGCTCGTCTATTCGGGCGGGGCGGTGCGCAAGAATGCCGCGCTGCGCACGGCTATCGAGGCTGAGTGCGGTTTGCCGGGCGCGAGGTTTGGCGCGGGCGGAGCGATGGAAGGCCTTTTGCGCTTGGCGCTGTATGCACAAGGCGTGCCTTTGGCAGTTTCGTGCGAGCGGATGCGGGAAGCGGCCATGTAAAATGATCCGCTTTTTCGTTGACAAGCTCTCCATGCTGTGCTATCCTATCCAAGCGCCCGAAGCGGGGCGCCCGTAGTTATTCTTTGTACTGTGTGCCTGTAGCTCAGCCGGATAGAGTGTTTGGCTACGAACCGGTAGGTCGGGGCAGCCTACGAAGACTTAAAATTGCGTGTACCTGGAGCTCAGCCGGAGAGAGTGACTGGCTACGAACCAGTAGGTCGGGGGTTCGAATCCCTCCAGGTACGCCAGAAAAACCCCTAGTTTAGCCGCTTCTGCGAGAGTTTGTACGCAGAGGCGGTGAATTTTTGTCCGCGTTGTACGCAGATCCTGCTCCTCCCTTCATGACGCCAGCGCAGATCGGATGTGCTCCAGATTCACGTTGTTCGGCGATTTGTACGCGGATTGTACGCATGGTCAAAAATCTGCATCCTGTGCTTAGTACGCACCCAGCGCAGCTAGTATCTGCTTGCGTAGCACGGGATCGTCGTTCGCCATGCCGAGGATGGTGCTCAATCCGTCCAAGGGCACTTCTTCGGACGGCGCATAGAAATCTGCTTCAATCTTTTCTACTAGAAGCTCGCTTTCCGTGTCGAGCGCCTGCGCATAGAATCTTAGGAACGTGCTCGGCGTTTTGTGCCCAGAACGCTTCGTTACGGTCTTTAGGTTCTGGTCAAGCCCATAGATGTATGAGCCCGACGAATGCCTGAAATTCTTAAACGGCATCTTAGGGTACTTGCCCTCGCTGCGTTGGGTGAACGATGGGCTGTCAACCCCCAGCGCTACAAAAAAGAAGAGGAGCAGGTATCAAACTGACATTGAACGGGCGTGCGATAGCCGAGCGCGCCATGAAGGCGAATGTGGTTGAACCAATGAACATAATCGGCCAAGGCGGCGTGAAG